>JBEGQQ010000132.1:0-2523 GCA_041180925.1 Actinomycetota bacterium | reverse complement strand
CGTTACTCCAGAACAAAAACATTTATGGACAAATTTGCAAAATCTTTATCGGTTGCTGATCGAACTTGGTTGCTGGAAATTTATGCAGCTAGCGAGCAACCGATTTCTGGCGTGACTTCTGAAAAAATTGCTAATCAATTACCAAATGGAAAATTTGAACCGAATTTTCTTGCAGTAACCGAGAGCGTCGTGGCTGAAGCAAAGCCCGGCGATGTAATCATCACCCTTGGAGCCGGAGATGTGAGTTCGCTCGGTCCAGTTATTTTGGAAGCGCTAGATCGAAAGCAGAATTAGTGCGGCGCAATCTATATATATTTTTATTCATTGCGGGCATTGCTGGGCTTGGCTATTTACTTGGTTGGAGCAATCTTTTGGCGACCAAGTCAGTACTAATAACTGGTGCACCTACGGCTGCGCTAGAAAAACAGATAGCCGATGTAGCAAATATAGAGATTGGAAAACCGTTGGCTCGAATCGAGCCACGAATCCTGCAAGGCCAGATCGATAAGTTTGATTGGGTTGAACGAGCCTCAATTCAACGAAATTGGTTAAACGGTCAGGTCAATATCATCATCACCGCCCGGACTGCTGTGGCTGCTGTGGGCGGAAAATATATTGACCGAACTGGATTCTTATTTAACGCCCCGGTAAAACCAGATGGAAACTTGCCTGAGATTTTTGCAGTCGATAGCTCAACAAGGCTCTCGGCGATCGAGCTATTTCTCTCATTTCCAGACATTTTTGCCTCAGATGTCCGCTCACTTACTGCAACTGGAAATCAGTTTTTGATAACTGTCGAAAATGAGAGCGGCAAGTTCGGGATTAATTGGGGGCGAAGCGGTAATACTTCGTTGAAAATTAAAGTCTTTAATCAATTAATTTCATTGCCGGAAAATCAGAAGATAAATTATTTAGATTTGAGCGATCCAAATTCACCAATCGTTAAGTAAAAGATAGTTAGAAATTATTTGCGTGTCGGTAACGAAATAACTAGTAATTCGGACATATTGTTCACGCCGCAAAAGAGCTCTAATTTGTAACCCTCAAGTTGAGGTTTACCTTTTAGGAAGGGGCCAACGTGGCAGCACCACAAAACTACCTTGCTGTTATCAAAGTTGTCGGCATTGGCGGCGGCGGAGTTAACGCAATTAATCGCATGATCGAATCAGGTTTAAAAGGCGTTGAGTACATTGCAATAAATACTGATTCCCAACAATTATTAATGAGCGATGCCGATGTGAAATTAGATATTGGTAGAAAAATTACCCGCGGACTTGGTGCTGGTGCTGCGCCTGAAGTTGGTCGTGAAGCTGCTCTAGATAACATCGACGAAGTAGAAGAAGCGCTTCGCGGTGCCGACATGGTTTTCATTACTGCAGGAGAAGGTGGCGGAACCGGTACCGGTGGTGCGCCAGTTGTTGCAAAGATTGCTCGAGAATTAGGTGCGCTAACTGTTGGCGTTGTTACAAAACCATTTTCATTTGAAGGAAAATTAAGAACAGCACAAGCAGAAGTTGGTATTGAAGCGCTTCGCGCTGAAGTTGATACATTAATTGTAATTCCAAATGATCGCTTACTTGCAATTTCAGATCGCAATATCACCGCACTAGAGGCATTTAAATCTGCCGATCAAGTTTTACTTTCTGGAGTGCAGGGAATCACGGAATTGATTACCCAACCAGGATTAATCAATCTCGATTTTGCAGATGTTAAAAGCGTAATGACTGGTGCCGGTGCCGCATTGATGGGAATTGGTTCTGCTCGCGGAGAAAATCGTGCAGTGCGCGCCGCTGAGCTGGCAATTTCAAGTCCGCTTCTTGAAGCATCAATTGATGGCGCAATGGGAGTTTTACTTTCAGTTGCCGGCGGCTCCGACCTGGGATTGTTTGAAATCAATGAGGCTTGCCAACTTGTTCAAGATGCAGCACATCCAGATTCCAAGTTCATCTTTGGCACCGTGATTGATGATGCCCTTGGCGATGAGGTACGTGTAACTGTAATTGCTGCTGGATTTGATGGCGGCGAACCAAAGAGATTATCTGTTCCAGTTATCGAAGCGCATACGTTAAATGGCAAGGCTGATCACTTCCCACCAAATGATCCGCTGGCAGTTGCGCTCGATATCTCTGGTGAACCAACGCGTCGAATTACCTTCGAAGAATTGGTCGCCGAGGATGATATCGACGTTCCTGATTTCATGAAGTAATGCCATTTACCTTTACCAATCGAATTGGTGGGGTAAGTGAGGCGCCATTCGATACTTTTAATTTGGCGTTCCATGTCGGAGATTTCGAAAGTTTCGTCCATGAAAATCGAGCCAAATTGGGCGACGAAATCGCAATTCCGGTCTGCTACATGGACCAATTTCATAGCAATGAAGTTGCAATCGTAAGAACTAATGATTTTGCCCCAAAGTGTGATGCCCTAATCACGACCGAAAATAAATTGGCGCTAGCAGTAATGGTGGCCGATTGCATCCCATTACTTCTAAAGAGTGAAGTAGCGGTTGCTGCAGTGCATGTT
>JBEGQQ010000131.1:0-2745 GCA_041180925.1 Actinomycetota bacterium | reverse complement strand
CGACTTACGCCTTTGAATGAAGGATTACCATCTTCGTCTTTATATTTGAGAGTTTCGATGGATGCCCAATCGAAATTTTGCAATTTCTTGATGAAATTCGACATCAAGCATCGCCTCTTTTTGCGTTTCGTTTAGATGAAATCACACCAGTATCAAATCCGGCTAAATGTAGTCCACCATGAAAGCGTGCGTGTTCTATTTTGATACAACGATCTTGGACTGCAATTAAGCCCGCTTCTGCTGCTCGCTCGGCTTCGGCTTGATTCTTAATACCTAGTTGCATCCAAAATACTTTTGCGCCAATTTTTATTGCTTCATCTAATACTGCTGGGATATCGGAAGGCTTTCGAAATACATCGACAATATCAATCTTCTCAGGTACCTCACTAAGAGACTTATAGACCGGTTGACCTAGAATCGTTTCAGAATTTGGATTAATAAAAAATAATTTGTAATCACTTGCCGATTGAAGATAAGTGGCCACGAAATACGAAGCTCGTGCTGGATTATCTGATGCACCAACAATTGCAATGGTTTTAGCATTATTTAAAATATCTAAACGCTCTTTTGCGTTTGGTTCATGCCATTTACTCATCGCTTTTCTCCAGTCGCGACTTCAAGGGCTTGATCTAAGTCCCAGATAATGTCTTCGATATCTTCTAAACCTACGCTGATACGAATCAAATCAGACTTAACGCCAGCATCTGAAAGTTGGTTTTCGGTCAATTGGCGGTGAGTTGTTGAGGCAGGATGGATAACAAGTGTTCGAACATCGCCAATATTTGCTAAATGCGAGGCAAGTTTTACCGAATTTATAAATTTCTCGCCAACTTCACGACCACCTTTTACGCCAAAACTAAACACGGCGCCGCTTCCATTTGGAAAATATTTCTTGGCGCGATCATGATGAGCATTTCCGGGTAACGAGGAATAACTAACCCAAGCGATTCGTTTATCGCTAGCTAAATATTCGGCTACTTGCTTGGCATTTGTAACATGCTCAGCCATGCGCTGTGGCAGAGTTTCAATTCCCTGTATTAATAAGAATGCAGAGAGTGGTGAAAGCGTGGCACCGATATCGCGCAATTGTTCACTTCGGATTTTTGTTAAAAAGCCAAATTCACCGAAGTTATCCCACCATTTAACCCCGCCGTAAGATGGAATTTCCTCGGTCATCATTGGGAATTTGCCGTTACCCCAATTGAATTTTCCAGAGTCGACAATTGCGCCCCCAAGCGTGGTGCCATGCCCACCTAAAAACTTGGTAACGCTATGTAAAACAATCGTGGCACCGTATTCGATTGGCCGAATTAGATAAGGCGTTGCAATTGTTGAATCGATAATTAACGGGAGGCCGTGTTTGTCAGCAACTTTGGCTAAACCTTCGATATCGGCAATTTGATTACCTGGGTTTGCCAATGATTCGGCATAGATAAATCTAGTTTTATCCGTAATTGCTTTTTCAAAATCAGCAGGTGCATCGCTTTTTATAAAAGTGGTATCGACGCCAAATCGCCGAAGCGTCACATCCAGCTGAGTCAGCGTGCCACCGTACAGATTTGATGAAGCAACCACATGATCACCAGCGCCGGCAAGTGCCGCAAAAGTTAAAAATTGAGCGGCTTGACCAGATGCAGTAGCAACCGCACCCAGTCCTCCTTCTAATGATGCAATTTTTTCTTCGAGCGCTGAGACTGTTGGATTAGCAATTCGGCTATAGATATTTCCGTATTTTTGTAATGCAAATAAATTACCGGCATCTTCAGTATCTTCAAATACGAATGCAGTCGTTTGATAAATTGGAAGTGCACGAGCACCAGTTTGTGGGTCAGGTGATGTCCCAGCATGAAGGGCACGGGTTTTAAACCCAAATTTTTTCTCGCTCACAAAACGATTTTAATCTAAGTGCGTGAATTTACCTAAAGAGGAATATTGCTATGGCTGCCGCGACGTTGCGCAGCAGTTGCAATCGCTCTCGCGAGGGCGCTGCGAGTTTTTGCTGGCTCAATAATTTGATCTACAACGCCAATTTCAATTGCTTTTTGAACTCCACCGGAAACTTTTTCGTGTTCTGCAGCTAACTCTAATTCGGTAATTTCTCGTTGTTGTTCGGACAAGTCGGCTAATAATCTTCGATGAAGAACCCGAACTGCAGCAACTGCGCCCATTACTGAAACTTCAGCTTTTGGCCATGCAAAAACTTTTGTCGCACCCAGCGCTCTTGAATTCATGGCCACATAAGCTCCGCCATAAGCATGGCGAGTAATCAAAGTTACGCGCGGAATTACCGCTTCGCCGAAAGCGTGAAGTAATTTTGCACCTCGTCGAACGGCGCCTTCCCATTCTTGCCCAGCACCCGGCAAAAATCCTGGAACATCTGCAATCACAATTAGTGGGATACCAAATGCATCACAAGTACGAACAAATCTCGCTGCTTTTTCACCCGCAGCAGAATCTAGTACGCCACCTAGATGTTGCGGATTATTAGCGATAACGCCGACTGTTCGGCCACCAAGGCGACCAATTGAAGTCACCATATTTGGTGCCCATTCTTTAAGTAATTCTAGATTTTCACCATCTTTATCCAATATCGCATTTACAAGTGGATGGATTTCATAAGTGCGTTTCAGATTATCTGGAACTAATGGTGCCAAATCTAGATCCTCAATATTTTTTGCCACATGACCTTGATTAGCAAATAGCGAAGTTAAATCTCGAGTTTGGCTATAAGCAATCTCCTCATCA
>JBEGQQ010000130.1:0-3072 GCA_041180925.1 Actinomycetota bacterium | reverse complement strand
TTGCTGGGTCGGCTGGAGAATAAAAAAATTAAGTTGGATGAACTAAATCTAACTAGTGAAGAAATAAGAGCATTGACCAAAATCGTAATTTTAGCGTGCGGAACTGCTTATCATGCTGGGTTAATTGCCAAATATGCAATTGAGGAGTGGGCGAAAATTTCAGTTGAAGTTGAACTGGCGAGTGAATTTAGATACCGCAATCCGATTCTGGATAAGAATTCATTAGTAATTGCAATTTCTCAATCAGGTGAAACCATGGATACTTTGATGGCACTTCGTCATGCCAAGGAATTTGGGTGCAAAGTATTAAGTATTTGCAATACGAATAGTTCAACTATTCCGCGCGAATCAGATGCCGTTCTTTATACCCATGCTGGTCCAGAAATTGCCGTTGCTTCAACCAAAGCATTTTTAACGCAAGTGGTTGCTGCGTATTTAATCGGCCTGGCGATTGCTCAAATTCGCGGCGCCCTCAGTGATGAGCACGTTGCTAATAAATATGCACAGCTTCAGGAACTTCCAGCAAAAATTGAACAGAGTCTAGAAACGGTCGAACCACTTCGCGCGCTAACAAGAGATTTTGCAAAGAGTAATTCGGTTTTATTTTTAGGTCGAAATGTTGGCTACCCGGTGGCACTTGAAGGCGCATTAAAGTTAAAAGAATTGGCATATATGCACGCCGAAGGATTTGCTGGCGGCGAATTGAAACATGGTCCAATTGCATTGATTGACAACGGAACACCCGTAATTGCCATCATGCCGCTAGAAAAAACGCTGGATGAAAAAATGATCAGCAATATTCAAGAAGTAAAAGCTCGTGGAGCAAAAGTAATTGCAATATCACCAGAAGGTATCGAGGTACCGGGCGCGGCAAATTTAATTAGAATTCCGGAAACTGCTCCGCTTTTATTGCCTGTTTTGGCGACCGTACCATTGCAAGTTTTTGCATATGAAATGGCGATTGCTCGTGGAAACGATGTTGACCAACCACGTAATTTAGCTAAATCTGTAACGGTTGAATGATGCAACGTCGTCGGCAGATGAAAGTTGCCCTTTATTGGGCAGCTGGATTATTTACGGGATTTTTATTTGTAACCCAGCAAGTTATAACCAATGGTCCATTAATAGATTTAGATGCGGCAATTGCGAATGCTGAACGCCCGCGCGTAAGCAAAACTATGAAGTTTGTGCTGATGCGAATTGATAATTTAGGACTTCGTGGCGTTACCGCAACCGTATTGATAATTTCAGCAATTATTATTGCCCGTCGATTTAAGTCATGGCGGCCGTTAAATCTTTCCATTCTGGCATTACTCGCCCTTAATTTAGTTGTTGGATTGTCAAAGCTCTTTATTGGTAGAACCAAGCCAAAGTTAAATGTTGATTTGGTTTATGCTGGTGGTCTTTCTTATCCGAGCGGTCACGCTTCAAATGCATTACTTACATGGGGCGTATTAGCTTATTTAATTTATAGATACTCTCACCCTCAGAACTACCATGGAATCTTCATGGCAATAGCAACTGGTGCGATAACTACGATGGTTTGTCTAGTTTCATTATTTAGAAATACCCATTGGTTAAGCGATTTAGTAGGCGGACTATTTATTGGTGGCGCATTGTTAGTTATAGTGATTGCGGTCGATCGATATGTCCCCTCAAAAAGTCAGGTTTCCTAATGATTGATGGCGTTGGTATTGATGTCGTTGATATTTCCCGATTTGAAGAATCGTTGGAACGTACTCCTGGTATGCGCAATCGCCTCTTTACCGAAAATGAAAAAATTAAAGAAATGGCTTCGTTGGCCGCTAGATTTGCAGCGAAGGAAGCATTAGCAAAAGCACTACATGTGCCTCAAGGATTAAATTGGCATGATGCGGAAGTGGTCAATTTAGAAAGTGGTCGACCGGTCTTTTTATTTCGCGGCCAAATTGCCGATTTGATTGATGGTGCCGATGTTCATTTATCTCTATCGCACGATGCTGGAATTGCTTCAGCCATCGTAATAATCGAGCGCTGATGTCTGAATTAAGAGCTAAAGCAGTAATTGATCTTGGTGCAATTAAAGCTAACATAAAACAAATTCGCACTTTAACCGCTGCGCCTGTAATGGCAGTTGTAAAAGCTGATGCATATGGCCACGGTTTAATTCCAGTTGCCAAAGCAGCAATTGAAGCTGGCGCCGAATGGCTAGGCGTCGCGTTACTGGAAGAGGCATTTGCACTTCGCTCAAATGGCATCACGGTGCCAATACTTTCTTGGTTAGCACCAAGTGGTTCTGACTTTAATCGGGCTAAGAAAGAGAATATTGATATCGCGGTTTCGTCGCTAAAAGTTCTCCCCGAAATTCCGGCCGGGGCTCGAATTCATTTAGAAGTTGATACTGGGATGACTCGAGGAGGTTTTCTCGATGAATGGTCACAACTACTTAAAAGTGAGTTGAGTAAATACGAAATTGTCGGAATTTTTTCGCACTTTGCTCGAGCCGACGAACCAGCCGAGGCTCAGAATCAAAGACAGTTAAATTTATTTTCAAAATATGTGGAAGATTTAACATCACTTGGAATTACACCTATCCGACATATCTCAAATTCTGCAGCAACACTTTCTAATAAAGGCGCCCATTTTGATTTAGTTCGTTGCGGAATCGCAATTTATGGACTTTCGCCAGATGTTAAATCTATGGGTAGCTCACAAAAATTAGGACTGAAACCGGCAATGCGCGTTGAAGCCAAATTGCAGTTAGTTAAAAGCGTTCCTTCCGGTAGCGAAGTTGGTTATGGCGCAACTGAAAAAACTTCGCGTGATACCAAAGTTGGTGTTGTTGCCATGGGCTATGCCGATGGTGTGCCACGAATTGCGCATGACGCTGGCGTTACTCATAATGGAAAAAGTGCGCCAATTATTGGCCGGGTTTCAATGGATCAATTTGTGGTTGATTTGGGAGCTGATTCAGATGCCCAAACAGGTGATTGGGTAACTGTATTTGGCGATAGTTATTCAATCGATGATTGGGCAAAAGCTAGCCAAACTATCAATTATGAGATTACTACTCGAATCGGTGTTCGAGTTGTG
>JBEGQQ010000129.1:0-5722 GCA_041180925.1 Actinomycetota bacterium | reverse complement strand
TGAGGCTTCTGCTTTATCTGATTGATCTGATTGATCTAATTGATCTAATTGGCCTAATTTATGTAATTGGTCAAATCCGCCCGTCAAAATTAATTTTTCGGTCGTCGGGAACGAAGCGCCGGATCTGCGGTAAAAATCGGCTAAATCTAAATACGGCTGCCCAGCAACAATGGCGCGAATCTCTTCGCTATTAATTCCAGAAATTTCACTAAATGAAATCCGAATTCCGGATCCTTCGACTCTGGTTTCGGCGCTAGATTTATTTACATCAATTGGTGCGATGGTTAGACCTAGCTGCCTAGCTTCATCAAGAATTAATCGCTTTGGATACATTCCGGGATCGTGCGTAAGCAAACCTGCAATAAATGCGGCTGGGTGATGTGTTTTCAACCAAGCCGATTGATAAGTCGGTAGCGCAAATGCTGCAGCGTGAGCTTTACAGAAACCAAATGAGGCAAAAGCTCGCAGCACCTCCCAAATTTCAGTAACCACATTTAATTCATATTTCTTTGTTGCTGCTTCAAAAAACCAATCACAAATAATTTGATGCTGGCTGAAATCACCTAACGCGCGCCGTTTTTCGTCAGCTTCGGCCAATGAAATTCCAGTCATAATCGAGATGATTTCGATGACCTGCTCGTGAAATACCACCACTCCATTACTTTGAGCTAAAACTCGATGCAAATCTGGATGAATTAATTTGGGTGCAGCAAAGCCGTGTCGAGCGTTTAGAAATGGTGTAATCATGTCGCTCTTAACTGGACCCGGGCGAAAGAGTGAGATATCGATAATTAAATCTTCAAATGTTTCGGGCGCTAATTTTCCAACCAATTCACGCTGCCCCGGTGATTCGATTTGGAAGAGCCCGATGGTCTTGGTTGATTTAATTAAATCAAAAGTTGCCGAATCATCTAGTGGAATTTTTTCAATATCTAATTTTCGAACTTCGATTCGTTCGACTTCGGATACGGCATGGGCAATTGCCGATTGCATCCGTACCCCTAAAATATCTAGTTTCAATAACCCGATGGCTTCAACATCATCTTTATCAAATTCGACCATTTTGTAACCACTAGCGTTAGTTACCATCGGAGCGCGATTTGGCAATGATGAATTACTGAGCACCACTGCACAGGGATGCATTGCTAAATGTCGTGGCAAGCCATCTAAGCGCTCTGCCATCTGTAACACCATCTGAGCCAGCGCCGGTTTTTCGCGAAGTTTTTTTAGCTCCGGTAAATTTTCAATCGCTTTGGCGATATTGCGAGCGCGAATATGTGGCATTGATTTTGCAAGTAAATCAATCTCGATTTGCGGCAAACCTAAAGCTTTCCCGGTGTCGCGAATCGCATTGCGAGCGCGATAAGTTTCGACCATCGCAACTGTGGCGCTAGCTTCGCCATATTTTTTTAAAACTAGATCATAAATTTCTAATCGCCGCGCTGATTCAACATCTATATCGATATCTGGCAATGCCCGTCGCAGCGGCGAACAGAAGCGCTCCATCAATAAGCCGTAGCGAATGGGGTCTACGCCGGAGATTCCAAGAAGGTGACAAATAATTGAACCAGCGCCACTGCCGCGCGCTGCCACCCGAATTCCGCGCCCTTTGGCTAGTTCAACCACATCGGCAACGGTTGCAAAATAACTCTCGTAACCAAGTGTGGCAACGGTAGTTAGCTCTTCAGATAAGCGTTCGCGAGCAGCGCGCAATTGACCGGCTGTTGAATAACGATCGCTTAACCCTGCTTCACATCTTGCTCGTAAATCGGCAATCGTTATCTTGGTATCGGGCAATTGAATTGTGCCCAAGCCAAAATCGCGCTCGGGTGAAAGGATGCAACTTTCCGCCAAACGTTGCGTCGCCTTTATTAACTGTGCGCCGCGACCGCGGGTGATTTCATCAGCCAGTGCACCCATGGCCGCGCCGGACTTTAAATAACCTTCGCTATTTCGCCGTTCAACGCTACGACTAGTTAGCGGCGATAACAATCTGGTGGCGTCCAAAATATCGGCTACTGGACCATCGCTTTTATCGACCATCCGTACTGCATTGCTAATTATCACTGGCAATTCGTGTTCGATGGCAAAGTTATAAATTTGAGCTGCACCAGCTGTTGATTTTGGGCCATCGGGATTTAGATGAGAAACGCATTCGATAAAACTCTCGCGGAAGTATCTTCGATATTTATTAAATTCAAGAAAGGGCTGACGGCGATTTGTGATTGCGGCAGTTACCGATGAATCTGGGCCATGCAAAATAAATAAATCTTTAGTGTAAATAGATAATTCTTCTAACAACTGATGCGTAATTTGCTGCTCAGCCACTCCGCTCATAAATCTACAAAGCGCCGGCCAACCATTTTCAGAACTTGCCAAGAGCGTTACCCGCCCGCCAGCTAATTTAATATTGACGCCAAGGATTGGTGCGATCCCAGCGTCTTTACATGCTGTAACAAAACGAATGACGCCAGCTAAGTTATCGCGATCGGTTAAAGCGAGCGCTGACATTTCAAGTTGATTGGCGCGAGCAACTAAATCTTTTGCCAGCGCAGTGCCATATTTAAATGAATATGCGCTCTGGCAATTTAAATGAGTAAACATCTATTTGAAAGCTTTAGGCGATTCGAATTAACCACTGCCCGCTTTTTTCATCACGCTCTAATTCGAAGGTATTTAGCGCACCGATTGGGGCGGCTTCGACGCGCCAAACTGCGCGTTCGTTATCGTCTGGGCGAACTTGGCCATCATCAATTCGATTCCACCAGCCACCAGATTCGCACCATCTAGTTAGCGTTGCGTGAATTCGAAATCTGCGGCCGCGATAAGTGAACTCCACTGGCCCCTGGCCGTCGCAGAGCACATCTAAGGCGATTGCAGATTGTTCGAACATATGTTCGAAACTTAGCGCCACCCCCTGACACGCGCAAGTGGCTGAGATAGTTGAAATTTCAACCATTTTTGAGATACTTTTCGCACGTACAAAACCCACACAAGGAGAAAAATGGACGCAGTATTAGCAATCGGCCGCATCTTGTTTGCGCTGATCTTTATCAATTCTGGAATCAACCACTTAACCAAGCTAGAAGCGATGGCTGGTTACGCGAAGTACAAGGGAGTTCCAGCAGCAAAGTTTGCAACCGTTGTTAGCGGATTAATGATCCTAGCTGGCGGAATTTTCATTGCCCTAGGAATCTACGCAGATCTAGGCGCATTGCTTCTTGCAATCTTCCTAATCCCAACTGCATTCATGATGCACGCATTCTGGAAAGAGACTGATCCAACTGCAAAGATGAATGAAACAATCGGTTTCTTCAAGGATCTATCACTTGCTGGCGCAGCATTAATCATCATGGCAGTGATTGCAAATGGTGCAGCTTACGGCTGGCACATCACCGGAACTTTCTTCTAAGAAACACCTCCCAAATTAAAACCCGCGAGCAATCGCGGGTTTTTTTGTATCACGCTAAAGTTAAGTTAATGGAAATCATTGGCGCGTTGATTGCCGGAAGCGCCATTGGCGCCGTGCTTGGCTTCATCGGCGCCGGAGGCGCAATGGTCTCGGTTCCAATTCTGACCAAACTCTTTGACTTCCCCATTCATCAAGCGACTATTGCTGCATTGCCGATAGTTTTTGCTGCTGCCCTTGCCGGCCTTTATGGTCGAATTCGTCGCAATGAAGTTTTGTTCAAAGCGGCGCTAACAATAAGTGGAATTGGTTTGATAACTAATGTTGCCGGTGCTCGATTGTCGCAATCCTGGCCAGAAATCATTATTAAGTTCGGATTTGCGCTAATTCTGATTTCTGCCGGAATTTCAATGGTACAAAAACATAACTATCAAGCGGAAAAAGAGCTTGGTACTCCGCTACTGATTTTTCTGGCTCTTGTTATTGGATCATTTACCGGAATATTTGGTGTGGGTGGCGGTTTTTTAGCAATTCCAGTTTTAGTTAGAGGCTTTCATGTTCCACTTTCAAAGGCAGCTGGTACTTCGCTTCTAATCATCTCGTTAAATTCATTAGTAGCCCTCATTGCACATTTTGATAAATGGGGTGTAATCCCTTGGCATATTCCAATTTTGATGTCGATTTCAGCTGTTTTGGTCGCGATCATCGCTGGCCATCAGGTGGCGAAGATATCGCCCGAAAAATTACGAAAAAGTTTTGCATTTTTACTCTTTGCGATTGCCATATTTACGCTGTTTTAAATTAAATTGACCCAATGAGCGAAAACCATCCATCGGTTCTGCGCGTAAAAGCAAAGATGGCAGAGCTTGGAATGAATGGTGAAATAAAACATTTATCTGATTCGGCGCGAAGTGCAAAAGAAGCTGCGGAAGCATTGGGAATCGAAGTTGGGCAAGTAGCGTCTTCGATAGTTTTTAAATTACCGAATGGCTCGGCCCTGTTAGTAATTACAAGTGGTCGTCACCGTGTCGACACTGAATTAGTCGCAGCAGAACTTGGCGTTGAAAAACTTGGCCGAGCTGATGCGGATTTTGTAAAAGAAGTTTCTGGCTTTGCCATTGGTGGCGTCGCACCGATCGGTTGGACAGCTCAGCCTGGAAAGATCATTCTTGATTTAGCGCTTAATGATTATGAAGTTGCCTGGGCTGCAGCTGGGCATCCGCATACTGTTTTCCCAACTTCGTACACTGAGCTTTTGCAAGTTACCGGCGCTACTCCAATGCGAGTTGGTGACTAAATGTCTATTCGCCACTTCACACCAAAACGTAAATATCGAAAAGGAATTTCAGACCGAAATCGCAATTTCTTAATTGCAATTTTAGGAATATCAATCATTGCCCAGGTTGCCACAATAGCTTCTGTTGAATCAACTCGCATTATTGCCTCAATGCTAACTGCAACAACTTTGGCTTTGTTCTGCATTTTCCATGCTCAATTTTCATATGGCACAAAATATGCCTGGTTCTACTTTCTGATTTCAGTAATTTTTAGTATCGCAATTGAAACTATGAACGTGGTAACTGGTTGGCCATTTGGTGAAATTATTTATAGTGACAAATTTGGACCGAAAATATTGGGCACGCCCCTCTTTGTAATTATTGGGTGGTTAATGATGGTTCATCCAATCTTGGTCTTGGCGCGGCAAATTTCTAAACATTGGATTTTCTTTTTCGGAGGGTTGGGACTTGCAGCGTGGGATCTCTTTCTAGATCCAGTGATGGTGAGATTTGGCTACTGGGAATGGCAGCCTTTTAGTAAATCGTTGCCGTTGGTTCCAGCTATGCCGATATCAAATACTCTTGGTTGGCTGCTAAGTGGCATGGCGCTAATTGCAATCTTGAATTATTTTCTACCGAAAGAGCGTCGCAAGGGTGGTCTCGATTTTAAACTCGTTGTCTTATTGCTATCTTGGAATTGGGTTTTCCAATTACTTGTAAATATCTTTGTGTTTCAAAATTACGGTGTTGCGTTAATGGGTGGAATTGGCTTCGGAATTTTATTGATACCACTTGTTTATAAGAGCCTACTTGGTGATGTTTAGATTTTGAACAATTTGATAAGTTGAATCCGAATTATTCATAGTGAAAAAATGTAGACCTGGGGCACCTGCTTTTATCAATTCTTCACAAAATTCAGTCGCAATTTCAATTCCAACTCTACTTACATCACTTTCTGAAACCGAATTAACTCGATTTGCCACGGAATCCGGAATTGAAGTACCAGAAAGTTCGGCCATCCGATTCAATTGCTTTA
>JBEGQQ010000128.1:0-2624 GCA_041180925.1 Actinomycetota bacterium | reverse complement strand
TGAAAAAATTATCAGGACTTTTTTCACCAGATAACCTCAATTCTCTCACCAGTTATCTTTTCAATTGCGGCCATTAAAAGCGGGGCAAATTTCGATCGAGCATCTGTGTAATCATGTTTCCCATCAAATTTTTCCGGGTCAGCAAAATCTAATTCCAATTGATCACCAGACAAATTTGCCAACCGGGCGTCAAAAAAAGTCAACCAGGCGATGCGATCTTCGTTTTCGAGCTCATCAAGAATCTCATTCCATGAAGCCTTGAGCTCTGCGAGATTCATGGCGGGCAACTTACCCGAAATTACTTAGATTTCACTTCGATTCGTCCATTTGTCCAATTTACAAATTGCGACGTTAATTTTACGCGTAGGTTTTGACCGTTGCTAAAAGTAATTCCCAGCACATTCGCAAGTCGGCAAATTCTTTGCTCAACGGCTTTCTCGGAGACAAAAGCCTGCTTACTAATTTCTTTATTCGTAAAACCGGCAGCTACCATTCGTAAGGTTTCTACTTGTAGATCAGTTAGTTCCTCGGACTTTTCGGTTTCTGGTGGATTAACCCATTCTGTTCCGGCGGATATATCTTTGCTTTTAATAATCGCATCTAAAATAACTTCAAAACTACTTATGTTTGGTTTGTAAATTAATTTACTACGATTTGGTAATTCCTCCAAAGAAATATCAAATAATCGCAAGTCGTGAATGGCAGAAATAAAGACAATGCCGACCTGATTATTTATTTTACGCAATGATTTAGCAAAATCTAAATTCTCGCGGTTTGTTAATTCGACTATCAGCACATCAATTTTTCCAGTAGATATCATTTGTTGACAGCGATTCAAATTATTTCTTTCGGAGATCACGGCATATCCATTAAAAGTTAAACCGGATGAAATTGCTTTATTTTCAAGCTGGTATGAATTGATAAGCAAAATGCAATCAGACATATTTCAATTCTAAAAACTTGTTAATGTTGAGATTGGAGATTATCGAGCCGAGATTTGGCCGATTATGGTCGAAATAGTCATGACCATTTGACCGATATCGATTGGCCCATTTTTGGATTTAGAGCTTGCCTTCTTCGCAGCCATTGCATGTACTAATGAACCGGTGGCTGCAATTTCAATTAAATTCTCTTCGCTTAAATTTTCATGATTTATTGCCATTAACGCACCGATTACACCGGCTAGAACATCTCCAGTGCCCGCGGTTGCAAGCCACGAAGTTGCAATTGGCAATTTAATGATTCGATTTTCGTTAGCTACGTAAGTCGTCGATCCTTTGATCAACACTGTTACACCAAATAATTTTGCACATTTTTGGGCCCAGAAACCTGGGTCTTTTTCGATGTCAGAAATTGAAACTTCAATTTTTTTAGATGTGAAAAGTTTTAAAAGTTCTCCCGCATGAGGAGTGATTAATGTTAATGCTTTTGAAGTGCCAGCAAGGTAAAGCGCTCCTGCATCCAATATTCTTGGCACTTTGGTTCGATTGATTTGTTCCATCATTAATTTTCGAAAGAGAGCTCTGGACTCAGGAATACCGGAACCCAATAAATAAACATCAACACGGCCAGAAACCAAAACTACTTCTGGCCGATTTTGAATTACTGATTGTTTAACTTTTTCTGGCCCGAAATATCGAACCATGCCTACTCCAGTGGCGAGAGCTGATTCAGTAGTTAATAAGGCTGCACCAGGAAATTGCTTAGACCCAGTGACGCAGCCAAGGACCCCTCTGCGATATTTGTGATCACTTTTCTTCGGCGCATTTAAATATTTCTTAGATTTGGCAACCGACCATGAAGTTGTTTTAGCCATAACGTAAGAAGCGTACTTATTCGTGGTATTTTTATACAAATCATTTTTCGTGTTCTTTGGAGAGAAATTGCTCGAGTCTGGCAGCAGTGAATTAAGTTCATTTAATGCAATTAAGGTGAATTTAAAAGCGCTTCCTAAAGCGGCCTCTTGGACTTCGCTTTTGTCTGGTCTTTTGGTTGTTTTTGTATCGACCACTGGCCCAATTGCCATCTTGTATCAAGCTGCAGCCGCCGGAAAACTTTCTACTGAGCTGACCAATTCATGGTTATTTTCAGTCTTTTTAGGCTCGGGTTTATTTGGGCTTTTCCTTACATTGCGTTACGGAATGCCGATTGTTGGCTCTTGGGCATCCACTACGACTGCTTTATTAATTACTGGGTTAGTTGATCACAAATTTTCCGATGTTATTGGCGCCTATTTTGGGGCTTCACTTTTATTGATGATCGTTGGATATGCCGGAGCTTTTAAGAAACTCATGAACATCATTCCCAATTCAATTATCATGGCTATGTTGGCAGGCGTGCTCCTGGTTTTTGGCACCAGAATTTTTTCTGCAACAAAATTGAATCCAATTTTAGGTCTTGCCATGCTTTTGATTTTTTATTTTGGTAAAAAACGAAAATTGCGAGCGCCACTTTTAGTCGCATTTTTTATCGGTGTAATAACCGTTGTAATTCAGGGCAAAATTAGTATACCTAAATTAGATGCCACGCCAGTTCAACCAATTTTTATTTCGCCAACTTTTTCCATCGGCGCCTTTTTTACTTTAACAATTCCAATTTTTCTAATGGTGATGACTACTCAGAAC
>JBEGQQ010000127.1:0-3539 GCA_041180925.1 Actinomycetota bacterium | reverse complement strand
GCAGGCGTGGTTTATTTTGATTGGGTTAATTGCGCTATTTGTAATTGCCTTTGCTTCCCGCGCTGTGATTCGCGTTGGCTTGCGGCCACTTCATGATGTCGAAGAAACTGCCGAACAAATAGCTAGCGGTGATTTATCTGCCCGTATGCCAGAATCAAAACCAAACACCGAAGTTGGGCGGTTAGTTAAATCGTTAAATGGAATGTTGTCGCGGATCGAAGACTCATTCGCAGTTCGAATTGCCAGTGAAAGTAAATTGCGTCGATTTGTGGCCGATGCTAGCCATGAGCTGCGTACTCCGTTAACTGCAATTCGCGGATTTTCCGAACTTTATCGCCAAGGCGCAGTTAAAGGCGAAGTGGAAACTAAAGAGTTAATTGGTCGAATTGAAAATGAATCGATTCGCATGGGCCACTTAGTTGAAGATCTGTTATTACTTGCCCGGTTAGATCAATCGCGCGAGATGAAACAAGAGCCGGTAAATATCAGTTCAGTGGTTGCCGAATCAGTTGAATCAGCTCGCGCTGCTGGCCCAGATCATCCGATTACAGTCAATGCGGGTGAAGAAATTTATGTGGTCGGCGATGTAAATCGAATTCATCAAGTAATTGCCAATTTATTAGCAAATGCGCGAATCCATACGCCAGCTGGAACCAAAATAAATGTTGTTGTAATCGAAGAAGAAAATGCGGTATCGGTTACAGTTTCAGATAACGGACCAGGGCTAAACGATCAAGATCGCGAAAAGATATTTGAACGGTTCTATCGCGCCGATAAATCACGTTCGCGCACTGGCCAAGAAGGAACTGGTTTAGGTTTATCAATTGTTGATGCCGTAATGCGCGCACATGGTGGCCATGTCAGCGTTGATTCAAAACTTGGTGAAGGTACTAGCTTTAAATTAGTTTTCCCGCTCCATCGCGCGTAATAACGCAATCCGTTCTTCGATTGGCGGATGCGTTGAAAATAATTTCGAAACTGCTGAAGCATCAAGTGGAGATTCGATCCATAAATGTGCCACCGCAGTTGATCGCTGTTGCACTACAGATGAATTAGCTTGTAAAACTTCTAACGCTTCGCGCAAACCTTTTGGATTGCGCGTAAATTCCACGGCAGTGGCATCGGCTAGCGCTTCGCGGCGGCGACTGATTGCCGAACGCAATAACATCGCCGCAATCGGCGCCATAATCAAAACGATAAACGAAGCCGCCAAAATCAGCGGGTTAGAACTTCCGCGATCATCGCGGCGGCCACCAAACCACATCATCCGCATGATGAAATCACTTAACAACGCAATTGCACCGGCAGTGGTTGCAGCAATCGCCGAAACTAAAGTGTCGCGATTTCCCACGTGAGACATCTCGTGCGCAGTTACTCCAGTTAATTCATCTTTGGTCATGGCATCCAAAATGCCAGTTGTAAATGCAATTAACGCTTTATTTGGATTGCGGCCGGTTGCAAAAGCATTTGGCGCTTTATCGTTGACAATCGCAACTTTTGGCATTGGCAAGCCGCTTTTTTCGCAAACTTCGCGCACGATTTCAAATAACTTTGGATTGTCGCTCTCTTGAATCTCTTTTGCGCCAGTCATCTTTAAAACTAATGAATCGCTAAAGTAATAAGAACCCCAGGTGGTAATTAGCGCAAAGCCAACTGCCATTGGAATTATATTTTTGGTTCCGGCGCCGAAATAAGTTAAACCAGCATAGAAAACTAACCAGGCAAGCGCGCCAAATAGCGCAAGGAGCAGATAGGTCTTGCTCTTGTTTTTTAACTGTTCTTCGCGGAACTGCACGAAAATTATTTTACGTCTGATTTATGAAAATTTAGAAATGAGCGAGATGGGGTTGGGCCGCGTTGACCTTGATAGCGCGATCCATAAAGCGCCGAGCCGTATGGATGCTCAGCAGAAGATGAGAGTTTGATGAGACAGAGTTGGCCAATCTTCATTCCTGGAAATAATTTCACTGGCAAGTTGGCAACGTTAGAAAGTTCCAAGGTGATGTGGCCAGAAAATCCTGGATCGATAAAACCAGCAGTTGAGTGGGTTAATAAACCTAATCGACCGAGCGAAGATTTACCTTCGAGCCGTCCGGCAATATCTTCCGGAAGTGTTACTACTTCATAGGTACTTGCTAAAACAAATTCACCTGGGTGCAAAATAAAGTGCTCGTTACCTTTAACTTCGATTTCGCGCGTCAGCTCTGGTTGTTCCAGCGATGGATCAATCACTTCATATTTATGATTTTCAAAGACCCGGAAGAATTTATCCAAACGGACATCAATCGAAGATGGCTGAATCATCTTTGCTTCGTACGGCTCTACGCCGACCCGGCCAGCCTCAATTTCACTTCGAATATCGCGATCAGATAAAAGCACGGGTGAAATATACACTCAATTTGAGATGAATCGAGTGATAAGTTCAATCTGTGAAAAACGTTGCCGTAACAGGTGCAGGTGGATTTATTGGAACCCATCTAATAAATGAATTAAATTCAAAGTCCTGGAATATACGTTGGGCTGTAGATAATTTAAATCCGCCCTATGGAAATGATTTATCTGAAGCTCGTCTAAATTCTATTTCTAATATTGTAAATTTAGATAAATCAGACTTAAACAAATTGTCAATTCCTGAACTAGTTCAAAAATTGAAAGATTCTGAAATAGTCATTCATCTTGCTGCTTTTGCAGGCGTTCGCTTAGGTGAGGAGAAACCATATGATTATTTTGAAAATAATGTAGTTGTCTTTGAGAAATTACTAGCTGCGGTTGAAATTATTAAGCCTAAATATTTTATTTTTGCCTCCTCATCAAGTGTTTATGGCAATTTAGGGAAAAGAGGGCCATGCAAGGAAAGTGATGCCACGGGATTAAATTTGAAGAGCACATATGCCGCTACCAAATGGATAAATGAAATACAGGCTAAGGATTTCACTCGAAGAACAAATATAAAAACCCTTGGACTTAGGTTTTTTACGGTATATGGACCTCTCGGCCGACCTGACATGGCTTATTTTAAATATTTAGTGTCAATGAAAGAAAATAAAGTTTTTGAAGTATATGGAGACAATGGCGGAAGTCGTAATTACACATATGTAGTTGATGCGGTAAAAGCAATCGAGAAAATTTCAGCTTTAGCTTTAAGTCAAGCAGATTTCTCGATTCCAGCTATTCTAAATATAGGATTCGGATCCTCAACAAAAACAAGCGAACTTTTTTCCTATATTGAAAAATACTCTGGAATGAAACATGGAAACATAAAAAGTGTTCCTCGGCCAAATGTGGACGTAGATGTTACGAGCTCAGATAATTCTGAATTACTTAAACTAATAGGTATTATCGAAGAAACACCGCTTGAAATTGGAATAAAGAATTTTGTTGATTGGGCTATTTACGAGAAAATAATTTAAATACTAGATGAAAAACCGTGGCGGCGCATTCTTCCTAATTTTTGGCGCCTTTATCTTTTCGGTAAATGGAATTGTCTCGAAATTAGTGCTGACAAATGGGCTATCGAGCTGGCGATTGGCACAAATTCG
>JBEGQQ010000126.1:0-6593 GCA_041180925.1 Actinomycetota bacterium | reverse complement strand
GAAGAATCATATGAATTTATTGACTCCGTCGATGTAAAAGATCGAAATGCCATGCGCGAAGAATTAGGTGACGTTTTACTACAAGTTTATTTTCATGCTCGAATTGCTGAGGAACATACCTCAGACCCCTTCACAATAGAAGATATTGCAAAAGGAATAACTGACAAGTTAATTCGCCGCCATCCACATGTATTCGGTGATCAAAAAGTTAGTGGCGTATCCGAAGTTGTGGAAAATTGGGAGCAATTAAAAGCCCGCGAAAAAGCGCGCAATTCTGCGGTTGATGGAGTTGCTCTTTCACAACCAGCACTTCCGCTAGTGACTAAATTAATTTACCGTGCAGAAAAAATTGGAATTGATTTAGATTTGCCGGCAACAGATTCAAAAAACGAAATAGAAATTGTTGATGACTTAGTCGCAGCGATTAATGCGGCAGTAAAAAATGGTATTGACCCGGAAGATGCATTGAGAATGCGGGCTCGCGCAATTGCTGATGAAATAAAAGCGAAGGAAGCAAGGTAAGATTTACCCATAACCAATGAGGAGATTTGAGTGGCGATAATTGAGGCCCTTGGCGCAAGAGAAATTTTGGATTCACGCGGTAATCCAACTGTTGAAGTTGAAATTGCATTAGAAGATGGGACTGCAGCTCGCGCTGCGGTGCCGAGCGGTGCTTCAACCGGTGCTTTCGAAGCAGTAGAACTTCGCGATGGTGGAAATCGTTACCTAGGAAAAGGCGTTGAGAAGGCCGTTAAATTTGTTAATGAAAATATTGCACCAGAAATTATTGGTTTAGATGCTCAAGATCAACGCTTGATTGATGAAGCAATGATTGAACTTGACGGCACAAAAAACAAAGCAAAACTTGGTGCAAATGCAATTCTTGGTGTCTCACTTGCGGTTGCAAAAGCTTCTGCAGAACATGCCGATCTCTCATTGTTCAAATATGTCGGCGGTAATAATGCACATATTTTGCCGGTGCCGATGATGAATATTCTTAATGGCGGCGCACATGCTGATACCAATGTTGATATCCAAGAATTTATGGTGGCACCAATCGGTGCTGCGACATTTAAAGAATCTTTGCGCTGGGGCGCCGAGATTTATCACTCGCTTAAATCAGTCTTAAAAAAACGCGGCTTAGCTACCAGCATTGGTGATGAAGGTGGATTTGCACCAAATTTAGATAGTAATCGCGCTGCATTAGATTTGATTTTGGAGGCTATAAATGGCGCAGGTTTTAAACCTGGCAAAGATGTTGCACTAGCTATGGATGTTGCAGCAACTGAATTTCATGAAAATGGCAAATATTCATTTGAAGGCACACACCGTAGCGCTTCAGAAATGATTGCTTATTACTCAGAACTAGTTAATTCTTATCCATTAGTTTCAATCGAAGATCCGTTAGATGAAGATGATTGGGCTGGCTGGACTGAAATGACTTCATCACTCGGTTCAAAAGTTCAATTAGTTGGTGATGATCTATTTGTAACCAACCCTGAGCGGCTGGCTAAAGGAATTGCTGCCGGTACTGCAAACGCGCTCTTAGTAAAAGTAAATCAAATTGGAACTTTAACTGAAACGTTGGATGCGGTTGAACTGGCACATCGCGCTGGATATCGCAGCATGATGAGTCATCGATCGGGCGAAACCGAAGATACAACGATTGCGGATTTAGCGGTGGCAACAAATTGTGGCCAAATTAAAACTGGCGCTCCAGCACGAAGCGAACGTGTTGCGAAATACAATCAATTACTTCGGATCGAAGAAGAATTAGCCGATGGCGCACTTTATGCAGGACGCAGCGCATTTCCTCGTTTTAAGGGTTAATGCGTAAATCGCGGAAAAATTATCGAAAGCGCGGGAATTTTCGCGCTTTCGCCGTCATACTTTTGGCGTTTGCGGTTGTTTATTCTTTGGCAGGGCCAACCCAGCATTATTTTTCACAGCGAGCTCAAATAAACCAATTGCAATCAGAAGTAAATTCAAATCAAAAAGAATTAGAAGATGCTCGTCGTGAATTGTCACAGTGGCAAGATCCAGAATATGTGAAATCGCAAGCTAGAAATCGGCTTCATTTTGTAATGCCAGGTGAACGTAAATACATAATAACTGGCACTGAAAATCTTGACGACAATCCGGAATCTTTGAAGATCACCCAAGGCGCAACTAGAGGTGTGCCTTGGTATACGCGATTAATTTCATCAATTACTGAGACTTCGAAATGAGTCGCGAAGTTTCGCAATCAGATCTAGATTGCATTGAAAATCAATTACAACGCCCACCACGGGATGTTCATGCTGTTGCCTATAGGTGTCCATGTGGAAAACCAGCCGTGATTGAAACGCCACCTCGACTACAAGATGGAACTCCATTTCCAACTTTTTATTATGCAACCTGTCCACGATTAACTGCCGCTATTTCAACTTTAGAGACAACCGGATTAATGGCCGAAATGAATAATCGAATCGCTACTGATCCAGAATTATCTGGCAAATATTTTGCAGCTCATGAGGACTATTTAGCTGCCCGCGCTGCCGTTGCGAATGATGTACCGGAAGTTGAAGGAATATCAGCAGGTGGCATGCCCGATCGAGTTAAATGTTTACATTCACTCATCGCACATTCACTTGCCGCGGGACCCGATGTAAATCCACTAGGTGATGAAGCGTTAGATAAATTACCAAAGTGGTGGCTTGATAATCCATGCGCGTAGCAACTATTGATTGCGGAACCGCTTCGATTCGTTTACTGATTGCCGATTTTGAAGGCGGAAATCTACGTGAAGTTTTTCGCGATATGGAAATCGTTAAATTAGGTGCCGGCGTTGATAGAAACAAGGCTTTTGACCCAGCTGCAATTAGTCGCACATTAAAAATAGTTGAACGCTATTCAAATGAAATCGCAAAACGTGGCGTGCAAAAGATTCGATTTTGTGCCACAAGCGCCACGCGGGATGCGCAAAACCGAGACGAATTCATCAATGGTGTTTCGGAACGACTAGGAGTAGCGCCCGAAGTCATCCCGGGCACCGAAGAAGCTGCCCTCTCGTTCTTAGGGGCAACTTTTTCATTACCAAGAAAGATCGCACCATATTTAGTGGTTGATATTGGTGGCGGTTCAACCGAATTTGTCTTTGGAACCGAAGATGTGGAATCGGCAAAAAGTGTAAACATTGGTTGCGTTCGGATGACAGAGCGCCACTTCAAAAACGATCCGCCAACAAAAAGTGAAATTGAAAATGCTCGAATAGATATTAAAGCTGCCATTGATTCGGCAGCACGAGAGGTACCCATAACTAAAGCAACCTCCTTAATCGCAGTTGCTGGAACGGCGACGACTGTGGCTGCTGCCGCGCTAGATTTGTCGGAATATGATCGGTACGCAATTCATCTGAGTCGGATTCCGTCGGAAAAAGTTAGTGAAATATCAGAAAAGTTTCTAACAATGAATCGGGAAGAGCGATTGGGACTTGGTTACATGCACCCCGGGCGAGTTGATGTGATTGCAGCAGGAACATTGGTTCTTTCTGAGATTTTGAAAGCAACTGGCGCAGCGGAATTCATTGCTTCGGAATCAGATATTTTGGATGGAATGGCTTTCAAACTTGCTTCCAATTGATCAAAAAATTATCAAGTGTAAGAAATGTCCGAGATTAGTTTCGTGGCGTCAAGAAGTTGCAATCACAAAACGTAAGGCATATCAAGACGAGAAATATTGGGGAAAGCCGGTTCCAAGTTTTGGTGCTGAAAAACCAAAACTGTTTATTTTGGGATTAGCACCAGGAGCGCATGGAGCGAATCGAACCGGGCGAATCTTTACGGGTGATTCTTCTGGCGACTGGCTTTACGAATCACTTCATCGAATCGGAATTGCCAAAATCCCAACAAGTAAATCAATTAATGATGGCCAAAAATTAACTGCCACTCGAATCGGTTGCGCAGTTAGATGCGTGCCACCTGATAACAAACCAACTATCGAAGAGCGGGACAATTGCGCGCCATTTTTGCGCACTGAATTAATTTCGATTCTGCCAACCACGAGGGCATTTGTGGCACTGGGAAAATTTGCTTGGGATAGTTTGATTAGAGAGTTAAAGGCGATTGGCCATAAAATTCCAAAATGTAAATTTGGTCACGGAATAGAAATTAATTATGAACATGATGGGATCAAGTATTTGATTATTGGCTCCTATCACCCAAGCCAACAGAACACTTTTACCGGGAAATTAACGAAGAGCGGATTGGACGAAGTACTCAAAAAGGGCGGTAGATTTGCCCAGTTAATTTGACGCCCCGGTAGCCCAATGGCAGAGGCAGAGGACTTAAAATCCTTCCAGTGTGGGTTCGACCCCCACCCGGGGCACGGGAATTACTCGTCGCTCTAACTTGTTTAATACATTAATGGCGCCCAAACGGGGCGCTATAAGGAGAGTGAAATGGAAAGTAGCAATCCAATTCTGAATCGTTATGGCCGCGGCTATGCGTCTATGGAAACCGGATCAGATCAAGATCTGGAACAGCTTTATAACGCGCCAGCGGCGTCATCGATTAGAACTGGTCGTTTAACAATCGACGATGTTGTTACACGAACTGCACTTCTTTTTGGTTTATTAGTAATTAGCGGTGGCGTAGCTTGGACTTTGGATTTTGGCCAAGGCCCATTAATGATTAGCTTATTTGCCGCGCTCGGACTTTCACTAGTAATTGCTTTCTCTAGAAAAGTTCGCCCAGCACTTGTAATTGCTTATGCAGTTCTTGAGGGTGTTGTTCTAGGCACGCTAAGTAATTTCTATAACCAGGCATATCCAGGAATTGTGGTTCAAGCTGTAATTGCATCTCTTGCAGCTTTTGCTGGAATTTTATTTGCATATTCAACTGGTCGAATTAGATTTAGCGCTCGCGCCACTCGAATTGCGATGGGTGCTTTGATTGGTTATTTAGTGCTCGGAATAGTTTCGCTATTTATGGGCGGTTCAATTTATAACAGCGCATTTGGTCCATTGATTGCAATCTTTGGTGTTGGTCTAGCAAGTTTCTTTTTGGCACTTGATTTTGACCAGATCAATAAAGCTGTTGCAGCAGGTGTACCGCAAGAAGAGTCATGGCGACTTGGCTTTGGCTTGATGGTCTCACTTGTTTGGTTGTACTTAGAAGTTTTGCGACTTCTATCTTTACTTCGAAACGATCGTTGATCTAGTTTCTGGCAGCCGCCACGCAAGTAATATCAAGATTGAAAATATTGCGAGCGTGGCGGCATATGCCGTCCTAAAGTCATAAATATCGGCAAGCCATCCGACAACTAACGGCCCAGCAATCATTCCGGCATCACCGGCCATTTGGAATGCACCGACCACTCGTCCAATTTTTCCTTTAACAACATCGCCAACAATCGCGGCAGGTGTTGCTGATAAATAAGCTCCACCTAGCCCTAAAACGGACATCGCGATCAAATACATCCATTGATGTGTGGCAAAGGCAAGAAAGCCAATTCCGATTGCGCCAACGACCGTACCAACATAAAGCGCAGCTTTTCGGCCGCGTTCATCCGAGTATCGTCCAGCTCTAATTACAAAAATAGTTTGAATCAGTGCACCCAAGCCAAATCCATATCCGACAACGGCATTTGTGCCGCGCAATTCCTCGACTACAAACAGTGGCGTAATTGAATTTCGAAGTCCAAATAAGACCCAAGTGATTATAAAAGTCGAAACCAAGGCAATTCGATATGCCGGAATCTTTAGCGCATCTAAAGCAGAGACACTTGCCTCATCGGGGTTGTTCGCCGGATCAAGATGAGTTGCGGTCAAAAAGAAAAATGCAATCATTCCAGCAGTAAATAATGTAGCTGCGTAAACAATAAACGGAGCCCGCAAAGAAATGCTCATAAGCAAACCGCCAAAAGCTGGACCAGTAATCCCTCCAATTAAAAAAGTACTGTTATAAATTGATTGCACTTGAGCACGCTTGCTATCTTCAACGGAGCGCAAAATTACCGAATTAGCAGAGACAGAAAACATTGACGAACCTAGTCCGCCTGCTGTTCGGAAAATCAACATCTGTAAATAATTTTGTGAAAATGCTAAGAGCAAAGTGAAGATCGAAACTAGCGTAACGCCAACAGCGAAAACCATTCTTTCGCCGAAACGATCAATCAATCTACCTGAGATTAATCCGGAGAAAAAACGCATAGCTGCAAATGCAGAGACAATCAATCCAACTGCTGCGTTACTGACGCCGAAAGATCTTGCAAAAATTGGAATTGCGGGTACAACCAGGCCAAACCCCATTGCAACGAAAAACCCCGCGAAGATCGTTACTCGAACTTCGCGAGGTAATTCGCGTAACTCTTTTAGCCTAACGTTTCGCCCACTGCCTCTTCACGCGCTTTTGAATAATCCCCATGAGTGCGTAATGGAACTTCTTTAAGCATTAAAGCAAGTGCGAAACCAAAGGCAGTCACTGGCGCGGCAGTAAAGAAAACAAAGTGAAAGGACTTAACAAAACTTTCCAAAATAGTTGTTTGAACTTCAGGTGGTAATTTCTTTATCAGTGCAGTGTTGTTAGTAATGGCAGTTTCGCCGCCACCTTTTA
>JBEGQQ010000125.1:0-5992 GCA_041180925.1 Actinomycetota bacterium | reverse complement strand
TCCTCGGGCGATTAATTCTCGAGCTAACCTTCGATATGAGTTAGCTGCATCTGAATTTGAAGCGTATTGCGTAATTGGTTCACCTTTTACGCTGGTTTCAGAGAATCGAATAGTTTTACCGATAATTGTTTCAAATACATCATCAGGAAACTGTTCCAGCATTCGACCAAGAACTTCGCGATTGTGTACTGCTCGACGATCATACATAGTTGCGAGCACACCGATTAATTTCAAATCAGGATTTAAAGCTTGGCGTACTTTTTGAAGGTTATTTCCAAGTTCAATAAATCCATTAAGAGAAAACCATTCGCACTGAAGCGGAACGATTACCTCTTTTGCTGCAACGAGTGCGTTAATCGCTAACTGGCCCATCGTTGGTTGGCAATCAATCAAAATCACATCATAAAAATTCTGTAACGGGGCAAGCACGCGTTTTAAGAAAAATTGCGATCCAATTTCAGCTCCCAAGACGGCTTCAATTGTGCCGAGTTCGCGGTTAGCAGGTAAAAAATCCAATCCCGGCAAACTCGATTTCAAAACAATCTCTTCTGGATTTGCATTTGGATCCATCATTGGAAAGAGAATGGTCTCTTCCTTTGGCAAATCATTTCCGCGAACACCAAGACCTAAAGTCATGCCGCCCTGCGGATCGAAATCTACAAGTAGTACTCGGCGACCCAATTCAACAAGCGCGGCACCCAAATTGATTGTGGTTGTTGTTTTACCAACGCCGCCTTTTTGATTGAAAATTGCAATTATCTTGGCATCGCCATGTGTCGTTAGCTCTTGCGGAGTAGGCAAGTTGTTTGCTGGGCGATCGGTTAAGGTCCCAGTCGTAACGACATCTTCAAATGTCGATTTAGCGTTCAAGCTATAAACCTCCGAATCGTTTCTTGTTTGAACCTTATATAGTCAACGAATTAATACTTCGTAAGGTAACTTTCGTGTCGTGGATTTGATTGAGGGAAATCAGATAGAGACCGAGGGCGATGGCCATACCGGCGGCTTCGCTGTTCATTTAGAAAATTTCGAAGGTCCCTTCGATCTCCTCTTGCAGTTAATCTCTAAACATAAACTTGAGGTTACTGAGGTTGCCCTTTCGGCGGTTACCGATGAATTCATCGCTTACATCCGCCAACTTGAGCAGAGTGGAGAAGGTTGGCGGCTAGATCAAGCAACCGAATTCTTAGTTGTGGCTGCAACGCTCTTAGATTTGAAGGCAGCCAAATTATTGCCAAGTGGGGAAGTTGAAGATGAGGCAGATCTCGCCCTCCTTGAGGCCAGGGATCTGCTCTTTGCGCGCCTTCTTCAATATCGAGCTTTTAAAGAGATTGCGGCTACATTTTCTGAACGAATTGCTGCAACAGAGAAGAGTTTCCCGAGGGTTGTGGCGCTAGATCCTGCCTTAGCGGCGCTCCTACCGGAGGTTTTGATTGGAGTTGGCCCAGAACGCTTCGCCGCCATCGCAGATCGTGTCATGGCGCCAAAGACGCCTCCTGTGGTGCCGGTTGAACACATCCACCGCCCGCTTATTAATGTCGCCGATGAGAGTCGTAAGGTGATCGAATTCCTTCGAAGCCATAAATCGATGAGTTTTCGCGCTCTATGCGCAGATGCAGATGAACCCATGGTGGTAATTGCGAGGTTTTTAGCCCTTCTGGATCTATATCGAACTGGTTCACTCCGCTTCGAACAGGTAATTGCCCTTGGCGAACTTCAAATTAGCTGGATTGGTACCGAAAGTGGTGAAGTAGCTGTTTCTGATGAGTTTGACATAGCAATCGCTCCTTTAGAAGATAGCGACGAATTAAACAATGAGGATCCAAATGACTAATTCCGAGATTCACCGTTCAATCGAGGCAATCTTAATGATCGTCGACGAACCGGTGACAGAGACAGTTCTGGCCACAATCTTGGAACGACCGATCGAAGAGGTGCAAGCTGCCCTTAGCGATCTGGTTTCGCAGTACGAAGATCGAGGTTTCCAGCTTCGCGCAATCAATGGCGGCTGGCGCTTTTACAGCCATCCAGATGAGTCCGCTGTTGTTGAAAAATTTGTTCTGGATGGCCAACAGGCCCGACTAACTCAGGCTGCGCTTGAGACTTTAGCTGTGATCGCCTATCGCCAACCCGTATCCCGAGCTCGAGTCTCAGCCATTCGTGGCGTAAATGTCGAAGCCGTTATGAAGACTTTGATTAACCGCGGCCTAATTGAAGAAGCGGGTATTGAAGGGGAGAGCGGCGCAACTCTGTACAAAACCACAAGTTATTTTCTTGAGAGATTGGGGCTAAATAGTCTCGATGACCTTCCAGCTCTTGCCCCGTATTTACCTGATTTAGCGGCCTTGGATGAAGTTTTAGATTCCTTAACCGATTAACTCACCGATTAACTCTTAGCCCCGTATTCAAGATAAACTCCCATTGAACGATGGGAATCATTCATGTTAATTCGTCTAAATAAATACATTGCCGAAGCTGGAGTAACCAGCCGTCGCGGCGCCGATGCCTTGATCGAATCTGGTCGAGTGAAGGTTGATGGCAAGTTAATAAGAGAGCTCGGCTTCAAAGTTGATTCTCTTAAGTCTGTAGTTGAAGTTGATGGTGAGACAGTAACGCCACAAAGAACCAAAACTTACCTTGCACTGTATAAACCACGAGGAGTTTTGTCGACGATGTTCGACCCGGAAGGTCGACCTTCATTGGCTGAATTACTAGATTTTAGGAAAGAGCGGCTCTTTCATGTTGGTCGTTTAGATAAGGATTCGGAAGGGCTAATCCTGCTCACTAACGATGGAGAAGTTAGCTTCCGGGCTACCCATCCCTCATATGGTTTAGAGAAGGTATACCTCGTTCAATATGAGGGGCGGCTGCCGGTTGATGCAAAAGATCGTCTCTTAAAAGGTGTGGAATTAGAAGATGGCATTGGCCGGGTTAGTGGGTATCGAGAGCTGCCGAATAATTGGCTGGAGTTGAAGATTCATGAAGGTAGGTATCACATCATCCGGCGGTTAATGGAGGCGATTGATCTAAAGGTTATCCGTCTGGTTCGAAGCGCCTTTGGTCCGATCCTCCTAGGAGATTTAAAGGAAGGGCGCTGGCGAGACCTAAATAGCGCTGAATTAGCTAATTTATATACCGCTTTAAAAATATAACTATTTATTAATTTATCGATAATTAAGGGAATATCGAATAACGGCTTTATCGACATTAACAATTTTTGAATAACGATTTGTCGATAATGAGATGGCTCAAAAATGCTCTTTTTTGTCGATAAATTAGTATTTGTTATGTCCGAATTTATCCTTTTGACCTTCGTTTAGATCATAAATATTTTTGATTTATCGATAAATAGAAAAATCTGCGAAACGCTTTAATGCACATTCGGGGGAAAGCACGTTTTCGCTACCCTTATCCAATGTCGGTGAGAGCAATTCGCGGAGCAATCCAAGTTGAGGAAAATAGCTCCACCGCGATCAAGGAAGCTGTTCTCGAGCTACTACCGGAAATCTTGCGAGCCAATGAGATCTCAGCTGATGCAGTGATTTCGGTATTTTTAACCTGCACGCCAGATTTGAATGCGGAATTTCCAGCAGCATTTGCCCGAGAGATTGGATTTGAGAACGTCCCATTAATTTGTGGCGTAGAGATGGCCGTTCCTGGGTCACTTCCGCTTGTTTTGAGGGTGATGCTTCATGTTGAGAGTACAAAGAGCAGGGCTGAGATAAAACACATTTACCTTCGAGGCGCCAGCGTACTTCGTAAAGATTTGGCTCAATGAAATCAGTAGTTGTAGTTGGTGCTGGCCTGATTGGCACCTCGATTGCCCTTGGATGTAAGAAATTTGGAGCTGAAGTTGAGCTCTTCGATAAGGATTTACGCGCACAAAAATTGGCCAACGATCTGCTCAACAATTCGAAGGTTGATAACCCTGATTTAGTGGTAATTGCAACGCCAATAAATGAAGTAAAAAGTACCTTCGAGCGTGTTTTTCAAATCTACCCAAACTCTGTATTTATAGATACTGGCAGCGTAAAGATTAAAGTTGAAGTTGAACTTCAAAGTTTGGGAGCGATAGCGGAAAATTTTTGTCCAACCCACCCGATGGCTGGCCGTGAATTAGATGGGGCGGAAGCGGCACAGTCAGATCTATTTCAAGGACGGACTTGGGTTATCTCCCCAATGGCTCAAACATCATCTCGAGCTATCGGTCTAGCTAAATCTTTAATTGAAAAGCTCGGCGCAAAAGCGTTGGAGATGAAAGCGGCAGAGCACGATCTGGCGGTGGCGCGTGTTTCTCATCTGCCACAAATCATTTCGAGTTTATTAGCCGGCCAACTAACAAAGGGCCAGGAGTCAGAATTTAAATTGGCCGGTAGTGGCATTATTGATACAACTCGAATTGCGGCTTCAAATACTTTGTTATGGGATGGAATCTTGAAGGGAAATAAAGAGGCGATCATGCCTTTATTAATTGATTTCCAAAACGATTTATCGACTTTAATCGCAAATTTCGATAAAGATGTAACCAAAGTTTTGGAGAGAGGGAATACAGGGCGGGGATTATTACCAGGCAAGCATGGCGCGATCAAACGCAATTACACCTACTTGCCGATAGTCATTGCTGACCAACCAGGTCAATTGGCGAAACTCTTTGAACAATGTGCCGTGGTAAATGTTTCAGTCGAAGATTTAGCCATTGAACACTCACCTGGGCAAGAGACTGGTTTAATCACGCTGGCGATTAATCCAGAAGGCGCCGAACGCTTAGAATCACATCTTAAGAACGCCGGATGGCGCGTTCACCCACCTCGATCGGAGAAGTAATTGCCTATCGTCGTCGCTATTGATGGTCCAAGCGGCTCAGGCAAATCATCAACGTCTAGAAAACTTGCAGCCCGTGCGGGTTGGAATTATCTAGATACTGGCGCTCTATATCGAGGAGTTACCTGGTTAGCGCTTAATAAGAAATTGACCGACGCCTCAGAAATCTTAACTGCGATAAAAAATCAACCACTTATTTTTAATCCCAATCCAGTTGAACCAACTTTAAAATGTGGCAAAGAAGATATCACAAAAGAAATTCGAAGCGAATTAGTGACTGAAAATGTGAGCGCCATCAGCGCTTTACCTGAAATTCGACATGAATTGGTAAAGATGCAGCGAGAGATAATCGCGAATTCCAAAACGGGAATCGTTGTTGAAGGCCGAGATATTGGCACCGTAGTTGCGCCAAATGCTCAATTGAAAGTATTTCTAACAGCGGATTTGGAAGCTCGTGCGAATCGCCGAGAAGCCGAAATCGGAACTGATAAAGATTTAACGCAATCGTTAGCTAATCGTGACGCTAAAGATTCAACTAGAAAAATTTCGCCGTTAGAACCGGCACTCGATGCATATTTACTGGACTCGACTGCCATTTCACTCGAAGAAACCGTTGAAAATATCTGGGAAGTTTTACGAGAACGTAAATTGTTGGGGCTACCGATTGTTGCCATTTTAGGCCGACCAAATGTTGGTAAATCAACGTTGGTCAATCGATTCCTAGGCAGACGAGAGGCCATAGTTGAAGATACGCCGGGTGTTACCCGCGATCGAGTTCGTTACGAATGCGAATGGAATTCACGAAAATTCGTTTTAATGGATACCGGGGGATGGGAATCTAAACCGGATGGAATTTCCGTTGCCGTTAGCGCAGCTGCCGAGATCGCGATCTCGGAAGCGGATATTTTGCTTTTTGTCGTTGATGCTCAAGTAGGCGCAGTGGATGAAGATGATGTAATTATTCAAACCTTGCGAAAATCTGGCAAAAAGGTTTTATTGATCGCAAATAAAGTTGATTCACAATCAGAGGAATCAGAGGCCCATTCGCTTTGGAATTTAGGTTTAGGCGAGCCATATTTTGTCTCCGCACTCCACGGAAAAGGTAGCGGTGATCTTTTGGATGTAATTGTTAAATCATTACCAGAAGTTGGTAGCGCTGCAGTGTCGGACA
>JBEGQQ010000124.1:0-4089 GCA_041180925.1 Actinomycetota bacterium | reverse complement strand
TAAACACAGATATCGCCTTCAAAACGCCTCCGGTCATAAATGAGATCAAGTGCGATTTCCAGATGCTTTTCATCAATCCGATGTATTGGCATGATTTTCGAAGGATGAACAATTGCTGAATCCAAACCAGCTGTTCGACATTCGTTTAAAAAGACGGAATTCAGTACAACCCGGGCCGCTGGGTTCAGCCCAAAGGAGACATTTGAAATTCCCAACGTAGTTTGAACCTCAGGATATTCACCCTTCAAATGCTTGATCGCGGCGATAGTTTCGGCACCATCTTTGCGGGTTTCTTCTTGGCCAGTTGCAATCGGAAATGTCAAACAATCAATCACAATGTCGGAAATTGCAATGTTCCAATTAGTTACTAAATCATTAATCAATCGACGAGCAACTTTTAACTTCCATTCGCGTGTGCGAGCTTGACCCTCCTCATCAATAGTCAAACCAACAACTGCAGCTCCGTGTTCCTTTACTAATGGCATGATCTTCGCAAAGCGGGAATCAGGACCATCACCATCTTCGTAATTAACTGAATTAATCAAACATCTGCCACCGAGATGTTCTAGCCCAGCTTTGATAACTTGTGGTTCCGTTGAATCAAGCATGATTGGGAGTGTTGAAACAGTTGCTAATCGACTAGCAATCTCAGCCATATCTGATACGCCATTTCGACCAACATAATCAACCGACAAATCCAACAAATGTGCGCCATCACGGATTTGGTCCTTAGCAATTTCAATACATGCATTCCAGTCTTCAGAAATCAGCGCGTCACGAAAAGCCTTTGAACCGTTGGCATTAGTACGTTCGCCAATCGCCAAATAGGTGGCATCCTGTTTAAATGGCACAAATTGATAGAGTGACGAAGCTCCAGGTACTTCGCGAACGTCTCGTTTCATCGTCGGTAGATTGGAAACAGATTTAACAACTTCACGAAGATGCTCGGGCGTCGTGCCACAACAGCCACCAACTAAATTAACTTTGTAATCTTTTACAAAATTGGCAAGAGCTGCCGCTAATTCTTTAGGTGAAAGTGGATAGACCGCACCATCTGAACCCAAGATAGGCAAACCAGCATTTGGCATTACTGATATTCCGATTTGGCTATTTTGGGAAAGGTAACGCAAATGTTCCGACATTTCACTCGGACCGGTAGCGCAATTTAAACCGATTAGGTCGATACCAAGTGGTCCTAGGGCATTTAATGCGGCTCCAATTTCAGTACCTAGAAGCATCGTGCCGGTTGTTTCAACAGTAACTTGTGCAATTAATAAAATATCGCGATCACCTATTGCGGTTCGGGCTCCATTTATTGCTGCTTTTGTTTGTAACAAATCTTGTGAAGTTTCAATTAATAACGCATCGCTGCCACCGTCGATTAATCCTCGTGAACATTCTTCGTAGGCCACCCGCAACTTTTCGTAATCTGTATGGCCTAAAGTTGGCAACTTGGTACCTGGACCAATTGAACCCAAAACATACCGAGGCTTATCGGTATATTCGTTGGCAACATTCCGCGCTATTTCAGCGCCAGCTCGAGCTAATTCGTAGATTCGATCTTCAATTCCATATTCAGCAAAATTTGCAAAATTACAACCAAACGTATTGGTTTCGATAGCGTCAACTCCAACATCTAAATACTGTCTATGCACGTTTGAAACTAAATCCGGCCTAGAAACATTGAAAATCTCGTTACAGCCCTCTAAACCTTGGAAATCTTCCAGTGTGGGATTTTGAGCCTGCAACATCGTTCCCATGGCGCCATCAGCGATAATCACGCGACTAGATAGCGCTTGTCGTAGCGTCAAAGTCGTCATTGGGAGAAGGTTACCTTAGGGTGTTTCTATGCAGATTCACGAGATTCCGTTATTAAGAAACCCGGTCGCGTTCTTCGCTTTTACCGGTTGGAATGATGCTGGTGAAGCTGCCTCCGGAACGTTAAGTCACTTGTTGGGAATTTGGGCTGATTCGACGACATTGATTGCTGAAATAGACCCAGAAGAATTTTATGATTTTCAAGTAAATCGTCCCCATGTTTACGTTGATGCTTCAAAAATTAGAAGATTAACGTGGCCAACTACACAAATTTGGGGATTAGTTACACCAACTCTGCCTTTTGATTTAGTAATAATTACCGGAGCCGAACCATCGATGCACTGGAAACAGTTTTCATCGGAAATAATCGACTTAATGGATGATTTGGAAGTAGATCTTTCTTTGATGCTTGGATCATTATTGGCCGATACGCCTCATTCAAGACCAATCCCAATCACTGGTTCTGGAACTCATCCAGAGATTTCCAAAAAACTTGGCGTCGAAATCAGTCGATATGAAGGACCGACTGGAATTTTAGGCGTTTTGCAAGATGCAATGATTCGCCGAAATATTGACGCGATCTCAATGTGGGCTGCGATCCCGCATTATGCATCTGCTACTCCATCACCAAAAGCTTCATTAGCGTTATTAAATGCTATCGAAGACTTTCTAAACATCTCGCTACCCCAAGGTGATTTGCCAGAAGCTGCTTCCGCTTGGGAGATAGCGGTCAATGATTTGGCAAATGAAGATTCCGAGATTGCTGCTTACGTAAAACAATTAGAAGAGAGCAAAGATGCAGCTGAAATACCAGCTGCTACGCCAGAATCTATTGCAAAGGAATTCGAACGCTACTTAAGGCATCAAGAGGGCAATTAGAGCGCAATCCCAAGTAAGGCATCAATTGCCCGACTCAATTCTCCCGGATTTCCGCCAGTCCCTTCGGTGCGACACCAATCTTCGATTGCTTTAATTGCCGAAACGGTATCAAGATTTTGTGAAAGCGAATTAAAAATTGCTTCAATAACTAGATCAGTTTCCGGAGTTTCGGTCCGAGAAAGTGCAAGTCGCCAGAATTCGATTTGTTCCATAGCTGCATGAAATTTATCTTGAGTCCACATAGTGTCTTCGTTAAATTGGCGATTTAAAAGTGATAACCGAATGGCCATCGGATCGATCCCATCGGCAATCAATTTGGAGACAAAAAGTAAATTTCCTTTTGATTTACTCATCTTCTCCCCTTCCAATCCGATCAAACCGGTATGAACGTAAGCAAAAGCCAGTTCCTTACCTGTTAGAACCGACACTTGAGCGGCAGACATTTCATGATGTGGAAATATCAAATCTCGGCCGCCACCTTGAATATCTAGTATTTCAGAACGATCGTGTTTTGAATATTTCAAAGCAATTGCGGCGCACTCGATATGCCAGCCTGGCCTACCATTTCCAAACGGCGCTGGCCAATCCGGTTCATTAGGTCTATTGGCCAACCAAAGGAGCGGATCCAATTTATTCTGCTTGCCGAACCTATCTGGATCTCCTCCTCGTTCAGCAAAAATTTTCAACGCTTGGGGCTGATCAAGATGCGATCTCTTTCCGAAGTTAGGATCGCTATCGATTTTAAAATAGAGATCGGATTCAACCGGATAAACCGAATTCTTTCGTTCTAGATTTTCAATCGCTCTAATAACTTCTGGAATTTCTTCAATCGCACCCGCGTAAATCCTTGGCGGATGAATATGTAAATCAACCATATCCCCGCGAAAAAGATCGATTTGCGATTTTGCCAAAACTTGCCAATCAATATTGTCACGGGCGGCTCGTTCTAATAACGGGTCATCAATATCGGTAATATTTTGAATGTAATTAACTTCGCAACCTTGTGCTCGCCAATACCTATTGATTAGATCAAAAGTTAAATATGTTGCCGCATGACCCAAATGTGTCGCATCGTATGGCGTGATACCGCAAACGTAGATCTGCCGATATTTGCTTGGTTGGAACTGCTTTATTTTTTGCGAAGCCGAGTCGAATAGTTTTAGTTCCGGTAATTTGAAACGATTAGATAGCTGGGGTTGGACAACTTCTGGCCAGCTATTCACGTTGCAATGATACTAAAACGGAGGCCACGGAACTGCGGGCCAATCGGTTGGCGGTAATGGAAATTTGCGAGAACTCAATAAACTTTCAATTCGATTAATTAATGCCTCTTTTTCAGCGACGGATATCAAATTATCGATTTCGCTTGGTATGTTTTGTAGAAGATCCTCT
>JBEGQQ010000123.1:0-21729 GCA_041180925.1 Actinomycetota bacterium | reverse complement strand
TGACTTCTGCGGCAAAATGAACTGGAAGTTCTTTCGCCCATTCTTGTTTTAATAAACGCGCACCAGATTTACCTGCAACTATTGCAGACCAAGTAGATGCAACATCTCCGCCGAGGGGAGTTGTTGCACCTAACCCGGTGACAACTACGCGCTTTTGCGCCATTTAATTAGTTTGAAGCTTTTACGATGAAATTAACTGCATCGCCTACAGTTGCAAGTCCAGCTACCTGATCATCAGGAATTTTTACGCCGAAACGTTCCTCAGCCGCAACAACTACTTCAACCATGCTTAGAGAATCAACATCAAGATCTTCTGTGAAGTTCTTTCCCATTTCGACAGAAGCAGCTGGGATACCCGCAACTTCCTCTACGATTTCTTTAATACCTGAAAGAACTGCATCTTGTGAAAGTGCCATTAATTTATTTTCCTAACGTTAACCAGTGTGGCTTGATGCCATATTCTCTAACGCGATTGCTTTTACTTGCTAGTAGCCGCAGGATTTGGTGGCAATTTAACGACTTGTCCCGCATAAACTAGCCCTGCTCCGTAACCAATTATGAGAGCCAGACCACCATGTAGTTCGGGGTGTTTTTTTAGCAAGGTATCCATCGCGAGTGGAATCGAAGCCGCCGAAGTGTTTCCAGTTTCACGAATGTCATCTGCGATCACAATTGAATCCGGCAATTTCATATCTTTTGCCATGGTTTCAATGATTCGTAAATTAGCCTGATGTGGAATAAAAGCTTTCAATTTATCCGGAGAAATACCGGCTGCATCAATTGCCGCATTCCCAATTTTGCTTATTGAAAAAACCGCCCACCTAAATACTTTTTGTCCTTCTTGAGCAATAAATGGCCAAGGTGCGTTTGGATTATTTTTAAACTCTAACCACGACGGATTCATCCAGATTGCATCACGTGAATCTGCATCCGAACCCCAAATTGTGGGACCAATTCCTGGTTCTGGTGCGGGACCAATAATTACGGCACCTGCGCCATCTGCAAAAATAAATGCAGTTGCTCTATCTTCTAAATTTAAAAAGTCAGTGAACTTTTCAGAACCTACAACTAAAACATATTTAGAAGTTCCGCCACGAACCAAATCACTTGCCAATCCAACTCCATATGTAAATCCAGCACAGGCGGCACCTAAGTCCATGGCTGCAGCTTTAAAGTTACCAAGTCGTGCAATTAATCCAGTAGCGGCGCTTGGAGTTTGAAATGGGTAAGTGATGGAGGCGAAAATAACGGTGTCGATTTGATCTACTGTTATTCCAGCGCGCTTAATTGCTTCAAGTGAGGCTGCTTCAGCCATGTCAATAACATCGACATTGCTATCTGCAAATCTACGTGTCTCGATCCCGGTACGTTGTCGAATCCATTCATCTGTTGAATCAATTTTTGAAACAATTTCTTCGTTTGAAACTAATCTTGGTGCTCGATAAGCACCAACTGACAAGATTGCACTGTCTGACCCTTTATTTACTTTAATCACGAGCCACCATGCTTCTTTGCAAACTCAAGTGCCGCTGGTAAATCTTCTGGATTCTTTAAAGCAAAGGTTTCAATGTTTGGTTCTGCCCGTTTAAGCAAACCAACCAAAGTGCCAGCAGGTGGAAGTTCGATTACGCCAGTAATTCCTAATTCACGAAGAGAGACCATGCATAAATCCCACCGCACCGGATTTGCAACTTGAGTAACGATTCGATTGATTGCATCTTCACCGGTGCTAACTGTTGCGCCATCCTTATTTGAAAGTAGGGCAACTTTTGGATTTGAAATCGAAAGTTTTGGCACAAAATTTTCAACTTGCGCTACTGCAGGTTGCATTACAGATGTATGAAAAGCACCAGCCACCGCTAGTGCTCGAACTCGAGCACCAGCTGGGGGATTTTCATTCAGTTTTTCCAAAGCACCCAATGCTCCAGCTGCAACGATTTGTCCAGCACCGTTATCGTTTGCCGGGGTTAAACCAAAGTTATTTAAAGTCTTCAACACCTCGTCACGGTCGCCACCCAAAACTGCACTCATTCCTGTTTCGGATTCGCTGGCAGCTTTTGCCATTGCGATGCCGCGTTGTCGAACAAATTCAAGTGCGTGAACTGGTGAAATAACTCCAGAAATTGCGGCAGCAGTTAATTCGCCAACAGAATGTCCCGCAGCAGAGGCAAATTTTGTTAACCCAAGTTTTTCAAAGCCAACTAATCCGGCGGCAACTATTAATGGTTGTGCGTTAGCCGTGTCTCTAATTTCATCAGCTGATGCAGTTGTTCCAAGACGAACCAAATCTAAATCAATGTGAAGCGACCATTTGGCCAGTAATTTTTTTGTAGATTCATCTGCTAACCACGGCAAGAACATTCCAGGTGTTTGTGAACCTTGGCCGGGCGCGATTACTGCGAGCATTACTCGAGTTTATAGGTAACTCTGCTCAACTCAAAGCGAACCAATTTCAAAAAAATTCAAGATTCGAGATAGCTGAGGTCGGCTTGTAACATTGGCTCATATCATGTCTATTTATCTTGATCACGCCGCTACTTCGCCACTTCGGCAAGAAGCTTTAACTGCTTTGATTAATCAATTAAAAGAAGTTGGCAATCCTTCAAGTTTGCATACATTTGGCCGTGACACTAGAAAAGCATTAGAAGAGGCTCGCGAAAAAATTGCAAAATTTGTAAGTGCGGCACCAAGTGAAATTATTTTTACCTCGAGTGGTACCGAAAGCAATAACCTCGCCATCAAAGGTTTATTTTGGAAATCAAACCGAAAAGTTATTGTGGTTTCAGCAATTGAGCATCACGCAGTGCTTGACCCGGCAAAGTGGTTGGCCGAAAAAGAAGGCGCCGAAGTAATTGAGATTCCAGTAAGCAACCAGGGCGTAATTGATCTAGATTTTTTAAATAATTTAATATCAAAGCGCGGGACAGAAATCGCACTCATTACGGTGATGCACTCAAACAATGAAACTGGCGCGATGCAACCAATTTCAGAAGTAATTAAAATTGCTGGGGAAATTCCAGTCCATTGTGATGCAGTGCAAAGCCTTGGAAAAGTTCCACTTGAATTCTCTGGCTTAACAGCCATGTCGATTAACGCCCATAAATTAGGTGGCCCAATTGGAATCGGTGCCCTTGTTCTAAAGCGGGGAATGGATATTCCAGCGCTACTTCATGGCGGTGGCCAAGAGCGAGAAATCAGGAGCGGTACATTAAATGCGCCACTCGCGGCAGCCTTTGCAGCAGTGCTAGAAAATTACCCAAGTTCAAAGATAAATGATCTGAAAAATCGATTAATTTCTGGAATCGATGCTGGAATTAAAGATTGCATAATCAACACAAACTCGAATTCCTTGCCCGGGATAGTTAATGTAACGATTCCAGGCACAACAGGGGAGACGCTCTTATTGTTGCTAGATTTAGAAGGAATTGCCTGTTCGACAGGTGCGGCATGTAGCGCAGGTGTTCATCGACCATCACATGTCTTAATGGCCATGGGGCGCAGTGAAGAAATTGCTCTATCCTCAATTAGATTTTCGATTGGCCCAAATAATTCCGAAACCGAAATTGATAAATTACTTGAAGTGCTTCCGACAGTTATCGAAAAGGCGCGCTTAGCAAAATGAAATTAATAGCAGCAATGAGTGGTGGCGTGGATAGCGCAGTAGCAGCTGCCCGAGCTGTGGAAGCAGGCCATCAAGTTGTGGGCGTTCATTTAGCGCTGTCATCAAATCCGCAGAAATATCGTTCCGGTGCTCGCGGCTGTTGCACAATTGAAGATTCACACGATGCACGCAGAGCGGCGGATGTAATTGGTATCCCATTTTATATCTGGGATATGGCCGAAGAATTCCATCAAGAAGTCGTAGAAAATTTTCTATCGGAATATTCTGCTGGCCGAACGCCTAACCCTTGTTTGCGGTGCAATGAAAAAATTAAATTTGCCGCAGTTTTAGAGCGCGCCAAGGCGATGGGTTTTGACGGGGTAGTTACTGGGCATTACGCAATTTTGAAAGAAACACCAAATGGAAAAACGCTCAATAGAGCAGTTGATATTTCTAAAGATCAATCTTATGTATTAGCTGTATTGAATGAAGAACAGTTGCAAGGGGCTCATTTTCCATTAGGAGATACCCCGAAATCTGAAATCAGAAAAGAAGCGGAACGTCGAGGATTGGCAGTAGCTAATAAGCCAGATAGCCATGACATTTGTTTTGTTCCAAGTGGCGATAACGCTGGTTGGTTGCGAGAGCGTCTTGGAAGTGAAACTGGACCAATTGTTGATCAAGCAGGAAATAAGTTAGGCGAACATCATGGCGCCTATACCTACACAATCGGTCAGCGAAAAGGTTTGGGTTTGACTACTCCAACTTCAGATGGATCACCTCGTTTTGTTCTCAAAATTGAACCAGTATCAAATACAGTTGTTGTTGGACCAAAAGAAGAATTAGCAATCTCAAAAATCATTGGTGCGAAAGCTATTTGGTGTGGTGCAAAACCTAGCCAGAATTGGCAGACCGGTTTTGTTCAAGTCCGTGCGCATGGTTCTGCATTACCAGCAAAATATCGGGCAATTGGTTCCCATGGCGAAGGGTTAGAAGTTGAATTAAATGAACCATTGCTAGGTGTTGCCAATGGACAGGCAGCAGTAATTTACGACGGCGACCGCGTCGTAGGTTCTGCAACTATTAGCGAGACCGCATGAACCCGCGTCAAAGAATTGCCGAATTAACCGAAAGCATTCGCGATCATCAATTTAGATATTATGTTTTAGATAATCCAATTATTTCCGATGCACAATTCGATGCGCAATTAAAAGAGTTAGAGCAACTTGAAGCTGCCCACCCAGAATTTAGAGAAGCAGATTCACCCACACAAAATATTGGCGGTGGATTTTCTACAACATTTGAACAAGTAGATCATCTCGAAAAGATGATGAGCTTAGATAACGTATTTGATGAATCAGAGCTTAATGCTTGGTTCGAGCGCGTAGGAAAAGAAACTACCGAAGCAAAATGGCTATGCGAATTAAAAATTGATGGTTTGGCCATAAATTTGAGGTACGAAAATGGTGTTCTAACTAAAGCGCTTACTCGCGGCAATGGCGTGACTGGTGAAGACGTAACGTTAAATGTAAAAACCATCAAAGAGCTGCCACAAAAACTTACTGGTAAAGATGTACCAAAATTAATTGAAGTTCGCGGTGAAATATATTTTCCGCTATCAGCTTTCAAAGAGTTAAATGAAAGTCTCGAAGAGGCTGGAAAAACTACATTTGCAAATCCAAGAAATGCGGCCGCCGGAAGTTTGCGCCAAAAAGATCCCAGAATTACTGCCGCCAGACCTTTGTCGATTTTGGTTCATGGAATTGGTGCTTATGACGGCTCGGAATTAAAAAGTCAGAGTGAATCTTATGAATTACTAAAGTCGTTTGGACTGCCTATTAGTAATCACTTTAAAGTTTTAAAATCTCAAGCGGAAGTTAAAAAATACATACAGAATTATGAAACCCACCGTCACGATCTTTCCCACGAAATTGACGGCGTTGTAATAAAAGTTGATCAATTTAATTTACAACGCCAGATTGGTTTTACATCCCGAGCACCAAAATGGGCAATCGCCTACAAGTATCCGCCGGAAGAAGTTGTAACAAAACTATTAGATATTCAAGTTAGCGTCGGACGAACTGGCCGAGTTACTCCATTTGCAGTTATGGAACCCGTAACTGTTGCAGGATCGACAGTGACTCATGCGACGCTCCACAATTCACAGGAAGTAGAACGCAAAGGAATTCTCATTGGCGACACTGTCGTGATTAGAAAAGCCGGTGATGTAATTCCCGAAGTTCTCTCGGCAGTTGCAGAACGGCGAACCGGAAATGAACGCGCCTTCGTGATGCCTAAAAAATGTCCAGATTGCGGAAGTAAATTAGTAGAACAAAGTCAGGGCGATGTTGATTTGCGTTGCCCAAATTCGCAAAGCTGTCCGGCTCAATTACGCGAGCGAATTTTTTACATCGGAAGTAGAGCTGCCCTTGACATCGAAGTCTTGGGGTACGAGGCAGCAACGGCGCTGCTAGATGCAAAAATTTTGAATGATGAATCTGATTTATTTGATTTAACTAAAGAGACGTTAATCAAGTCTGACTTCTTTGTAAAAAAAGATGGCAACCCAGGCGCAAATGTTGAAAAATTATTAGCAGCTTTGGAAATTGCAAAAACGCGACCACTATGGCGAATCATTGTTTCGTTATCAATTCGACATGTTGGACCGACTTCAGCTCAGGCTCTGGCAAGCCGATTTAAGTCAATTGCGGCAATCGAAAAAGCTTCGCTTGAATCCTTGGCTGAAGTTGATGGGGTCGGTGGGGTGATCGCTGAATCAATTGTTGAATGGTTTAACGTTGATTGGCATCGTTCAATAATTGATAAATGGCGTAAAGCTGGCGTAACAATGGAGTTATCTGAAAGTGAAATGGCGCCGCAAACACTGGCTGGTTTAACTTTTGTTGTTACTGGAGGTTTAGAGTCGTTTACAAGGGATGGCATCAATGAAGTAATTTCCTCCCATGGTGGCAAATCTGCATCATCAGTTTCAAAAAAAACTGACTACTTATTGGTTGGAAGTGATCCCGGTTCAAAATTGGCTAAAGCCCAAGAACTTGGCGTTACTGTGATTGACGAGGCGAAATTTAAAGAGTTACTTGCTGGCAGATAAGATAGGCACATGTTTATGACCGAAGAAGCTATGCGCCAGTTACCTGCCTCTCCTGTCTTTTTTGGAGTTTTCACATTTGCAGTCCTTGGCCTATTTCTGTATTTAGTACTGCGTCTTGGCCGCTAAAAAAATTGGAATTTACGGGGGAACTTTTGACCCGATTCATAACGGCCACGTAAAAGTGATTGCACAACTTTTATCTCGTGGCGTTATTGATCAAATTATTTTGGTACCAGCCGGGCAGCCGCTGCTTCGTGAAAATACACCAGTTGCAAGTGGAGTGGATCGACTTCAGATGTGCAGATTGGCAACTTCGCAATTAGCGGGTGTAGTTGTCTCCGATCTTGAGATTAAGAGAACTGGGCCAAGTTATGCAATTGATACCGTAATTGAAATTCAATCCCAAAACCCTGGAGCAGAATTGTTTTGGATCATCGGAAGTGATGCTTACGAAAAAATTGATAGCTGGCATCGAGCTTCAGAATTAAAAGAACTTGTCAGCTTCATTGTCGTTGAGCGGCCAGGGTTTGGTGATGGGTTAGACATAGAAGCAATTGATATTTCAGCCACTGAAATTAGAACCGGCCACGATCTAAGTTCGGTACCTTTTGCAGTTCGTAACTACATAAACGAAAAGAAGTTATATGCCAGCAAGTAAGAACGTAAAACGCTTGGCACAAATTGCTGCTGATGCCATCAGTGAAAAACTTGGGAAAGATATTTTGGCAATCGACTTATCTGATCAAATGGTATTGAGTGAAGTTTTTTTGATTGCTACTGGCCAAAATCCGAAGCAGGTCGAGGCCATCTCTGATTTCGTAGAAGAGAAAATGCGTGAGGCTGGAGAAAAGCCGGCTCGCCGCGAAAAAAGTGATGAATGGATTTTATTGGACTATTCAGATCTAGTAGTTCATCTTCAATCTGAGAATTTACGAAACTATTACATGTTAGATCGACTTTGGAATGACTGTCCACTGATTGAATTGAAAGTTGATCAAAAGCGATGACTCACTCACATAATCGGATAATTCTGTGGCGTCATGGCCAAACTGATTGGAATGTAGAAAATCGGTTTCAAGGTCACTCGGATATTGCGTTAAATTCGGTCGGTCAGTTTCAGGTTAAACACACGGCGCCATTAATTGCACAGATGAAGCCGACGAAAATAATTAGCTCCGATTTAGGGCGAGCAATAAACACTGCCAAAGCGCTCTCACTTTTAGTTAATTTAGAGATTGAAATCGACGAACGATTGCGCGAAACAAATGGCGGAAATTGGGAAGGCAAGACTGGCGAGCAAAATCGTGCTGAAGATTTCGCAAACTTTGTTCGATGGATTGATGGCGACGATATTCCAGCTGGTGGAATAGGTGAGCGCAGAATCGAAGTTATGAATCGTGGCGTTGCCGCAATCAAAGATGCGCTTGAGAGTAAAACAAATCAAACACTTGTGGTGGCAACACATGGTGGAACTGCACGATGCATAATTGGCGGATTATTAAATTTACCGGCCACTAACTTCACTTCAATTGGCGGTTTATCAAATGCATGTTGGTCGATTTTAGAATCTAGTCCTCGTGGCTGGCATTTAGTCGAACATAACGCTGGATCAATACCAGAACCAATTTTGGGTGAAGAATCTGGTGGCGAGAATGTTAGATAAGATAGTTAAGTAATTAGGGCCTGTGGCGCAGCTGGTAGCGCACTTGCATGGCATGCAAGGGGTCAGGGGTTCAAGTCCCCTCAGGTCCACAAGAGTACGGATAAAGTTCGAATAAAGTTCGATTGAAATAAATGGATAGGAATTTAAATGAGCACCGAACATCAAGCGTATGACTTCGCTTATGTTCAAGAGAAATGGTTACCAATCTGGGACGAGATTGCACCATTTCGTTCCGGTCGCGCAGAAGACAAAAGACCAAAAAAATATGTTTTAGATATGTTTCCATACCCATCGGGTGATCTTCATATGGGTCATGCCGAGGCCTATGCACTCGGTGATGTAATCGCAAGATATTGGGTGCAAAAAGGTTTCAATGTGATGCATCCAATTGGTTGGGATGCATTTGGTTTGCCAGCTGAAAATGCTGCAATTAAACGTGGCGTAGATCCAGCTGCTTGGACTTACGAAAATATTGCAACCCAAAAAGCATCAATGCGTAGATATGCCTGCTCATTTGATTGGGATCGAACCTTTAATACGTGTGATCCAGAGTATTACCGATGGAATCAATGGCTATTTTTAAAGTTGTATGAAAAAGGATTGGCTTATCGAAAAAATTCAGCAGTAAATTGGTGTCCAGATTGCCAAACCGTACTAGCCAATGAACAAGTTGTCGCCGGACTTTGCGAACGCTGCGATACTGCAGTTACCAAAAAGAAATTAAATCAATGGTATTTCAAAATCACTGATTATGCGGATCGACTACTTGATGACATGAAACAGCTTGAAGGCAAGTGGCCTGAGAAAGTTCTAACGATGCAGCGGAACTGGATTGGTCGCTCCCAAGGTGCAAATGTTCAATTCAAAATAGAAGGTCGTAATGAACCGGTAACTATCTACACCACGCGTCCAGATACTTTGTTTGGTGCCACTTTTTTCGTAGTTGCCGCCGATAGTGAATTAGCAGCGGAATTGGCGAAGGATTCACCAGCAAAGAAAAATTTTGATCTTTATCTTGAAAAGGTAAAAGCTGCGTCTGATATTGAACGGCTAGCAACGGATCGACCAAAAACCGGAGTCTTTTTAGAGCGGTATGCAATTAATCCAGTCAATAATGAAAAACTTCCGATCTGGGCTAGTGATTATGTGCTTTCAGATTACGGAACCGGCGCGATTATGGCTGTGCCGGCACATGATCAACGCGATTTAGATTTTGCCCGAGCAATGAAATTACCGGTTCAAGTTGTGGTCGACACAGGTGAAGCTGATCCAAACGAAACGGGAATAGCAACAAGTGGCGATGGAAAATTAATTAATTCCGGTCCATTAGATGGATTAACGAAAGTTGAAGCAATAGAAAAAATAACAAAACTATTGGAATCTGACGGGCTCGGAAAATCAGCTCGAAATTATCGGTTACGCGATTGGCTAATTAGCCGACAACGTTATTGGGGAACACCAATTCCAATCATTCATTGCGATAAATGTGGTGAAGTGCCGGTTCCGGAAAATCAGCTACCAGTTAAATTGCCAGATGCAAAAGGTTTAGATTTGAAGCCAAAAGGAACTTCACCGCTCGGCGCAGCAACAGAATGGCTTAATGTGCCGTGCCCAAAGTGTGCAGCACCTGCAAAGCGAGATACCGACACAATGGATACCTTCGTAGATTCATCTTGGTATTACCTTCGTTATGCCAGTTCGGATGATTACACTCAAGCGTTTGATAAAAAAGAAATTGAAACCTGGCTACCAGTAGATCAATATGTTGGTGGAGTTACTCACGCAATTTTGCACCTTCTATATAGCCGATTTTTCACCAAAGTTTTGCATGACTTAGGAATGATCAATTTTGTCGAACCGTTTACTAAATTACTAAATCAAGGCATGGTCGTAATGGATGGTTCCGCGATGAGCAAAAGTCGTGGAAACCTAGTTCGCCTTTCAGATGAATTACAAAATCATGGTGTGGATGCAATTCGATTAACTATGGTTTTTGCTGGCCCACCAGAGGACGATGTTGATTGGGCTGAAGTTTCACCATCTGGTTCAGTTAAATTTCTCTCCCGCGCTTGGCGACTATCTGGTGATGTAACCAGCAAGCCAGGCGTTGATTTCAAAACTGGCGATTTGAATTTACGGGAAGCAACCCATAAAGCGCTAAACGATGCTGCGTTTGCAGTCGAATCTTTTAGGTTTAACGTTGCTGTTGCCAGAATTATGGAATTGGTAAATGCAACCAGAAAAGCAATTGATTCTGGTCCAGGTGCCGCTGATCCAGCAGTGCGAGAAGCAACTGAAGCGATTGCAATCATGCTCTCTCTAATTGCGCCATTTACTGCCGAGGAAATGTGGGAGCGGTTGGGACATAAACCCGCGGTTGCGCTTGCTGGTTGGCCGGTTGTAGATCCAGCTTTACTTGTTGCTGAAAACGTAATTGCCGTACTTCAAATCAACGGGAAAATAAAAGAACGGATCGAAGTAGCACCTGATGTCACCGATGCCGAATTAGAGGCGAAAGCACTGGCACATCCCGAAATCGTTTCGGCCCTTGGTGGCGCGGTGCCAATTAAAGTAATTACTAGGGCGCCAAAACTAGTAAATATAGTTATCAACAGCTAAAAATTTACCCGCAATTTCCTCCGATTTAATTCGGAAATGAACTTTAAAAACTTTGATGACATCCAAATTTGGTGGCAAAACTTAGATTTTTCTAATCGTCAGCGAAAATCATTAGCAGCAATTGCTGCAGGTGCTATTTTAATTAGCGCAACGGTAATTCTTTGGCCAGATAATCCAAAACCAATTCCAGTCGTTCCGATTTCGGTTCAACCTCCAACAATTATTGTGGATGTTACTGGTGAGGTGAAAAATCCTGGCGTTTATAAATTGCCACCTGATGCCAGAGTGAAAGATGCAATCGACGCTGCTGGATCTGCCAAACCAAGTGCTGATTTGACCGTTTTAAATCTAGCTCGGCTTTTGAAAGATGGTGAACAAATTTATGTAGATCGAAAATTTTCACCACAAGCCGTTGCTAAGCATCGCGCCCGAAGCGCAGCCGTGAACCGTGGCCCAATCAATATCAATCGAGCGACCGTTAAAGAATTAGATCGGCTACCTGGTATCGGACCCGTAATCGCCCAAAGAATTGTCGACTACCGAAATCTAAATGGTTCATATGTGGCTATTGAGGACCTTAAAAAAGTAAGTGGTATTGGCGGATCAAAATTCGAAAAAATCAAGAACGCAGTACGCGTTTAATTGATTCAAAACTTGCGGTAGTAGGCGCCAGTGTTTGGATTGGCGCGCTACTGCAAAGTTATTTAAACCCATGGCTAACGTTAATTTTCCTGCTCCCGCTGCTGTTCAAACGAAGCGGCACCGTTTCGATTGTATTAGTCGCACTTTTAGTCGGTGGCTTGGCACTCTCAATTCGGCAAACTGATTTAGCGAATCATAAATTTAGAAATCAAACCAAATTTACAATCGAAATCACCAACGATCCAAAAATCAGAAGTGTATTAGGTAAGTCAAATGGAGTGCCGATTCGATTAATTGCTCCAAAAATAGACGGACTGGTGCCCTCAACAATTATTGAAGTTACCGGAAGCGCAGTCGAATCTAAAGAAGCAAAAGTTTCGGCGCTAATTTTCGCCAATAAATTTAGAATCATTAAAAAGCCGAATCATTGGCAGAAACTCTTAGCAAATGTAAGAGATGGGCTTCGTTCTCGAGTTGGCATAGGTGATGGGGCTTCTTTAATCCCAGGAATGGTGTTAGGTGACACCACGCTCCAAAGTAGTGAATTTGCCGAAGCGATGCGCCGGTCCGGATTAACTCATTTAACGGCGGTTAGTGGTGCAAATTTTGCAATAGTTAGCGTCTTTCTTTTATGGCTAATGCAGTGGCCGGTTCGAAATTTAAATTTGCGTTTGATCATCACGGCGCTGTTTCTGATTGCATTTATCGGCTTGGTTAGACCTTCGCCCTCCGTCCTAAGAGCTGCAGCAATGTCTGGAGTTGTGCTTTTTGCAAATTTAAATCGAAATCGAAGCGATTCAATCCCAGCTCTCGGATTTGCCATTGCAGTGGTCGTAATTTGCGATCCATGGCAGGCGCGAGATCCGGGCTTCGCGTTATCTGTTTTAGCTACGACAGGTATTTTGCTAATTTCACCTAAATTAAAAATTCCGGAATTTGTGGCAATCCCGATTTCGGCAACAATACTTTGCACGCCAATAATTATTGGACTTAGTGGTTATTTATCATTTGCCAGCATCCCCGCAAATATCCTTGCGGCGCCCTTGGTGGCGCCAATTACTGTGCTTGGTTTTATTTCCGCAATATTTCCGCCGATTTCACCGATTGCCATCCCTGTCGCGAAATTATTCGCAATTCTAATTTCAAAAATTGCTTGGACTGCCAGCGGTTTTCCCGTTTTAAATATCTCAACAATAATCTTTTTAATTATTTTAATTATAGTCACTACCTTAAAACGAAAGTTCTTAATCTATTTTGCTCTGATTTTCTTGGTATTAACTTGGTTTCAAAGATGGCCAAATGTCGATTGGCAAATTGCAAATTGCGATGTAGGTCAAGGTGATGCCTTAGTTGTAAATCTAAGCCACGGGCAGGCGGCTGTTTTTGATACCGGGCCAGAGCCGAAATTGATGCGAAACTGTCTTAGATCTTTGGGAATTAAATCTGTTCCGTTCTTATTGATTACTCACGCGCATCAGGATCATGCTGGTGGGATATTCGGTGTGCCCAATGTAGGGAAAGTGATTACTGTGGCAAATCAAGGCGAAACTTTCCAAGTTGGAGAGATAAAGATTGAGATTTTATGGCCGACAAGGCAGTTGATTAATGGTGGAAACAATTTTGAAGAATTAAGTGAAGAAGGTTCAGCTTTAAATAACCAAAGCATCGTGGCTCGGGTAACTTCACCAAAATTTTCACTCTTGGTAACTGGAGATATTGAACCGTCGGCTCAGGAACAATTGATTCCACTAATTTCGAAAGTTGATGTCTATAAAGTGGCGCATCATGGATCCAAATATCAAAATGCTTTTTTCACAAAGAAGTTAGAGCCCAAGTACTCGATAATTAGCGTTGGGCATGGGAATAAATATGGACATCCAAGTCAGGGGACGCTGGAGTTACTGGCTAACTCTCAAGTCCTGCGAACTGATTTAAATGGTGCGGTGGCAATTGATATGGTCCATAATCGAGTTGCTTCAAGTAAAGTCGGGGTATTCGGATTACCAGTTTTTTGGAGAGTGGCGTGAAAGAGATTTATCTAATCTTGGGTAGCGAACCTGCGCTAGCTGAACGCGCTCTTTCCAAATTGCAACTTCAGTTAAAAGACGAAGGTGCTGAGATCACCACCTTGTTCGCCGATGAAGTTCGAGACGGATCGATTGTGGATGCGCTGTCGCCATCACTTTTCTCGCAGCGCCGAGCGCTAATAATTCGCGAGCTACAAGATTTGGCTGAAGAATTTAAGAATGAAATCACGCAATACTTATCTGCTCCAGATCCAACTATTACATTGATTTTGATTCACAAGGGTGGCGTGAAAGGGAAGGGCCTACTTGATCAAATCAAAAAAGCAAATTCAGAAATAATTCTTTGCGAGCCCTTAAAAAAAGAATCCGAAAAGGAAGAATTTGCCAAAAACCTATTTTTAGATTTAGGTCGAAAAGCTACACCAGGTGCGATTTCAGCTTTAATAAATGCTACTGGCTCTGATCTTAGAGAATTAAGTTCGGCGATTAATCAATTAGCTTTTGATGCTCCAGCTGGAGTAATTGAAGAAAGCATAGTAAATAAATATCACCAAGGTCGAATCGAAACTACTGGATTTGATGTTGCAGACAAAGTTTTGGAAGGTGATTATCCTGCGGCATTAATTTCACTTCGAAACGCAATATCAACTGGCACAGATCCGGTAATGATTACAAGCGCGATTGCCTCGGCACTTAGGGGATTAGCTAAAGTTTCGGGTACTAATCGAGCTGAGAAATCATTTGCACTTGCTGGACCATTGGGTATGGCGCCATGGCAAATCGATAAGGCGCGCCGACAACTCTCTGGTTGGAATTCGATAACTTTGAAGAGCGCAGTAATTGCGATTGCAAAATGTGATGCACAAGTTAAAGGTGGGGCCAGCGATCCAATTTATGCGTTGGAGCAAGCAGTCAGCGTCATCACAGCTGCCAGATCCCAGCGTTAAATCGCCCCGATTTGGGCGGGCGTTAGAGCGCTGGTAATCTTTGGCGCTGTTAAACAATAGGGAGTAATTAAGTGGCAAATATCAAGTCTCAAGTAAAGCGAATCAAGACCAACGAGAAAGCGCGCGTTCGCAACGTCGCTGTTCGTTCTTCGCTAAAGACTGCTATTCGTAAATTTCGCGATGCAATTACTGCCGGTGATAAAAACACAATTAAGTCTGAACTTCGTGCCGCATCTCGCGCATTAGATGTAGCAGTTTCAAAGGGTGTAATTCACTCTAATCAAGCTGCGAACAAGAAGTCAGCAATGGCTAAGTCAGCTGATAAAGCTGGCGCTCGCTAAATTCTTAGAAATTAATTAGCCGCTCATGCCGGCAATTCCATTATCAAAGGCGCCACAACCGGCGGCCACTGATCCCGCTCAAATTCGAAATTTCTGCATCATCGCGCATATCGATCACGGCAAATCAACTCTTGCTGACCGAATGCTTCAAATAACTGAGGTTGTTGAAGCACGAACTATGCGTGCCCAAGATTTGGATCGAATGGATATAGAACGCGAACGCGGAATAACAATCAAATCGCAAGCTGTTCGCCTACCTTGGCGTAGCGGTAAAGATGGCAAGGATTACATCCTTAACATGATTGATACCCCCGGGCACGTTGATTTCACATACGAAGTTTCTAGATCACTCGCAGCGTGTGAGGGGGCAATTTTATTAGTTGATTGCGCTCAAGGAATTGAAGCCCAAACTTTGGCAAATCTTTACTTAGCAATGGAAAACAATCTTCAAATTATTCCAGTTCTAAACAAAATAGATTTGCCAGCTGCACAACCAGATAAATTTGCAGCCGAGTTAGCGAAATTAATCGGTTGCGAACCAGATGATTGTCTTCGTGTTTCTGGAAAAACGGGCGATGGGGTCTTGGAATTACTAGATCAAATTGTCGAACAAATTCCGCCACCAACTGGCGATGCGAAAGCTCCGACCAGAGCCCTGATCTTTGATTCGGTTTATGACACTTATCGCGGTGTGGTTACTTATGTGAGAGTTGTCGACGGAAAACTTTCACCACGCGACACAATTCAAATGGTTTCTACCGGAATTAAACATGAATTACTAGAAATCGGAGCAATCTCGCCAGAACCTACGCCAAGTAAAGGATTAGGAGTTGGCGAAGTTGGTTATCTAATTACTGGCGTAAAGGATGTTCGCCAATCTCGCGTTGGTGACACGGTTACTTTATTTAGCAATCCAACGCCAAAACCACTTGCCGGATACAAAGATCCAAAACCAATGGTGTTCTCAGGATTATTTCCAATTGATGGCGCAGATTTTCCATTACTTCGCGATGCATTAGATCGGTTGCGACTAAATGATGCTGCGCTTGTTTATGAACCAGAAAGCTCAGCAGCCTTGGGTTTTGGTTTTCGTTGCGGATTTCTTGGGCTTTTACATATGGAGATTGTTCGCGAACGTTTAGAGCGCGAAGCGGGATTGAATCTAATTTCAACCGCCCCAAACGTAGTTTATAAAGTTGAATTAGAAGATGGCAAAGAGGTAGTTGTTACCAATCCTTCAGAATTTCCAAGTGGGAAAGTTGCTTCGGTAAAAGAACCAATCGTAAAAGCAACAATTTTGTCACCATCCGAATTTATTGGTTCCATTATGGAGCTATGCCAAGATCGACGCGGAGTGCTACTAGGTATGGATTACCTATCTGAAGATCGGGTTGAAATTAGATACGACTTGCCCCTTGCTGAAATTGTTTTTGATTTCTTTGATCAACTTAAATCTCGAACTCGTGGTTATGCCTCACTCGACTACGAAGAGAAAGGTGATCAAGAAGGCAACTTAGTCAAGGTCGATATTTTGCTCCAAGGTGAAACTGTTGATGCATTTAGCGCCATCGTGCATCGTGATAAAGCTTACGCATACGGTGTAATGATGACTGGAAAACTACGCGAACTAATTCCGAGACAGCAATTTGAAGTGCCAGTACAGGCAGCAATTGGGTCAAAAATTATTGCCCGCGAAAATATTCGTGCGATGCGCAAAGATGTTTTGGCAAAATGTTACGGCGGAGATATCACTCGTAAGCGAAAACTTCTTGAGAAACAAAAAGAAGGTAAAAAGCGAATGAAGATGGTGGGACGAGTAGAAGTGCCACAAGAGGCTTTCGTTGCTGCGCTTGCAACTGACGCTGATATCGAAAAAATTAAAGCTGCTCGCGAAAAATAATGCTCTCGTTTTACGTTCACATCCCATATTGCATAAAAAGATGCGGGTATTGCGACTTTAATACATATGCTCCAAATGAAGTCGCAAAAGATTCTAGTTTCATAGATTCTTTGATGGCGGAAGTCTCGTTTGCGGCCCGAACTCAAAGCAGTCAAGTACCGACAATATTTTTTGGCGGCGGCACACCATCGCTGATGAGTGCAGATGAATTAGGACGAGTTATTGACTTGATAAAACAACGTTGGGAACTGACCGCTGATTGCGAAATCACAATGGAAGCTAATCCAGATTCGTTGAAAAATATTGCAAGTTATCGCGAAATTGGAGTCAATCGACTCTCAATTGGAATGCAATCAGCTGATCCAAAAGTTTTAAAAGTATTGGACCGCACCCATAATCCGGATAATGTAGAAAAGGTAATTACCGAAGCTCGCGATGCAGGCTTTGAAAATATTAGCGTTGATTTAATTTATGGTGTTCCTGGTGAAACTCTGGCGCAGTGGGAAAGCACTGTTAAAACTGCCCTTGGCTATGGTTTAAATCATCTAAGCGCATATTCCTTGATTGTTGAACCAAATACAAAACTTGCCAATCAAATTAGCCGCGGTGAAATTTCTAAACCGGATGATGATTTAGCTGCCGAAATGTATTTGGCCGTTGAAGAATTAGCGACAGGTAAAAATTTAGACTGGTATGAATTAAGCAATTGGGGCGAACCCGCAAAGCACAATTTAGTTTATTGGCGAAATGAAAATTGGTGGGGCTTGGGTCCTGGTGCGCATTCACATTTAGATGGCGTTCGCTGGTGGAATGTAAAACATCCAAGCACCTATAAAGCAAAGTTAGATTCTTTCGAATCTCCAATGCACGATCGCGAAATATTAACTGCGGATCAAATTCGTGACGAAACAATCATGTTGCAACTTAGATTGCGCGAAGGTTTAGACCTTTCCAAATTACCTGAATCAAAGATAAACGTCTTAGATAAATTTGGCGATGAAATTGTTATTAAGGACAATCGGGCAGTTTTGACCTTAAAAGGTCGGCTTTTAGCTGACCGAATAGTTCGGGAATTGGTTTTGTAGGATACGGATATGGCTGATTTCTACGAACTCCTTGGCGTAACACGGGATGCCTCTTCTGACGAAATCAAGCGCGCCTATCGAAAGATTGCACGAGAATTGCATCCGGATATAAATCCCGATCCAGAAGTTCAAGAGAAATTTAAAGAAGTAACTGCGGCTTATGATGTTTTGAGCGATCCGCAAAAACGTCAGCAATATGACCTGGGCGGTTCACAATTTGGCGGTTTTGGACCAGGCAATTTTGGTTTTAGCGACATCATGGACGCCTTTTTTGGCGGCGGCACTGGCAATCGCGGACCGAGACCACGAATGCGCGCCGGACAAGATGCCTTAATTAGAGTAGAAGTAACTTTAGAAGAAGCTTGCTTTGGCACAGATCGTGAAATCGCAGTTGAAAGCGCAGTAATTTGTAACAAGTGCAGTGGAAGTGGTTGCGCAGAGGGAACTAAACCAGAGACGTGCAAAGTTTGTGGCGGCCGCGGCGAAACTCAACAAGTAACCAGATCAATTATTGGCCAAGTTATGACGAGTAGACCGTGTGCAAGTTGCCAAGGATTTGGAACGGTAATTAAAAATCCGTGCAATGAATGTGTCGGTGATGGGCGAGTCCGTGCCAAACAAACCATTGAGGTAAAAATTCCAGCCGGCGTTCAAACCGGTAATCGAATTCAACTTGCCGGCCGTGGTGAAGTTGGCCCGGGTGGTGGGCCAGCCGGTGATTTATATGTTGAAATTATTGAGAAAGAACATGAATTTTTAGTTAGAGATGGCGATGATTTGCACATTGCGCTCACAATTCCTTTCACGGCGGCCGCTCTTGGAACTCAAACTTTGATTAAAACTTTAGACGGAGAAACAAAATTAGAAATTAAACCGGGTACCCAAAGTGGTTCCGAAATTAAGTTGAAGAATCTCGGAATTAACCATTTACGTGGACATGGTCGAGGCGACTTAATAGTTCATGTAGAGGTAGTTACTCCTACAAAATTAAGCAAAGAGGAGATTTCTCTGCTCCAGCAGCTTGCAAAAATTCGTGGCGATGATGGGGATAGTGCAAAAGTTTCCAATGACGGTTCATTATTAGACAAATTACGGGGAGCATTTAAATTCTAATGAATCTCTTTTACGTAACAGAAATAAGTGCCAAGGTTGGCGACCTCTTGAAAATTGGCGGTGATGATGCCCACCATATTGATCGGGTTCTTCGAATGAATGCCGGTGAGGTTCTTATCGTTTCGAACGGTCGTGGCGAATGGGCAGTTGGGAAGATAAGGAATGTAAGTAAAAAAGAGGTTGAAATTGAAGTTTCAGAAGTAGGTTTTGAGAATCAACTAGAAAATCGAATCACAGTTGCCCAAGCTTTAACTAAATCTGATCGAGCGAAAGAAGCAGTGGAACTACTAACTGCAAGTGGTGTAGAAGAAATCATTCCATGGAAAGCCGCTCGGTCAATTGGCAAAGATTCTAGTAAGTGGAAAATCACAAGCGTTGAAACTGGAAAGCAAGCACGGCATTTTTGGTTACCAGAAATAGCGGAAGATCACGATTTCAAGGATTTGATATCGGCTGCCAAAAATTTTGATCAAATTTTAATCTGTCACGAAGCCGCTTCCGAACCAATTTCAAAAGTTGTTAAAAAATCAAAAAAGACTTTAATTGTGATTGGTCCAGAGGGTGGACTTACGGAAACTGAAATCGCGGAATTAACGGCGATTAATGGCCAATTAGTCAGATTAGGTCGTCCAATATTACGATCAGCACATGCTGGAATCGCCGCAGTGTCGGCGGTATCTGCCTTGATGGGAAATTGGTAATGACCACTGAATGTATTTTTTGCAAAATAATCGATGGCGAAATTCAGTCTGAATTAATTTATAAAGATGAGAATGTAATTGCTTTCAAAGATTTGAACCCACAAGCGCCAACACATTTATTATTTGTTCCCACAATCCATGTTGAAAATGCAGCTGAACTTGCCAAAATTTCTCCGATAGTTCTTGGTGCACTTTTTAATGCGGTTGGAAAAGTTGCCCAAGAACGCGCCATAACGGATTACCGAACCGTTTTTAATACTGGCGCTGGGGCAGGTCAGAGCGTTTTCCATGCTCATTTACATCTACTTAGTGGTCGCGAATTTGGTTGGCCGCCGGGTTAATTCAAAGCATTAGACTTGCCAGCACATGGATAGAACTTTAATTACGGTTCCGGCCGCCATCCCTATGGTCGCATTAATCGGACCAACTGATTCAAATTTACGCGTAATTGAAACCGCATTTCCAAACGTTTCAATGACTGTGCGTGGAAATGAAATTGCTTTACGTGGAGATTTAGAAGAATGTGCCAAAGTTGAAACTTTGATTTCAGAACTATTGGTCGTAATACGGAGTGGTCAAGAAATAAATCAAGATGTAATCAAGCGATCAATCTCTATGTTGAAACAGGACCCACAAAAGCATCCAGCCGAGGTTCTTTCTTTAAATATTTTAAGTAATCGTGGTCGAACAATTAGACCCAAGACGGCAAATCAAAAACATTATGTTGAGGCCATTGGCGAAAACACGATTACATTCGGGATTGGCCCGGCCGGTACTGGTAAAACTTATTTAGCTATGGCGAAGGCAGTTGCTGCCTTGCAGGCCAAAGAAGTAAATCGAATTATTTTGACTCGGCCGGCAGTTGAAGCGGGCGAACATCTGGGATTTTTACCGGGCACTTTAAGTGAAAAAATTGATCCTTACTTAAGACCTCTATTTGATGCGCTGCATGACATGTTGGATCAAGATGCAATTCCGCGATTGATGCAAGGCGGGGTAATCGAAGTTGCACCTTTGGCATATATGCGTGGTCGCACCCTAAATGATGCCTTCGTAATTTTGGACGAAGCGCAAAATACAACGCCAGAACAGATGAAAATGTTTTTAACCAGATTGGGTTTTGGATCAAAAATGGTAATCACCGGAGATATAACTCAAATTGACTTACCAAATGGTCAAAAATCAGGGTTACGAATTGTGCGCGAAATATTAGATGGAATTGACGACATTGCATTTATTGAGTTGTCAGCCGAAGATGTTGTCCGCCATAGATTGATAAGTGAAATCGTTTCAGCTTACGCAGCACATGACGAGAAAAGAAATCAAGCAATTTCACAAACACGTCAGATTCGCAATTAATTTATTGAAATGATTGAAGTTATAAATAAATCTGGCATTGGATGTCCTGAAGCTGAGATTAAGAAATTGCTTAGCTTTTCAATTAGCGAATTAGGTCTTGCCCCAGAATGTGAACTTACATTGACCTTCATAGATGATGCTGAAATGGAAAAACTTCATGTCCAGTGGATGAATTTACCTGGATCAACAGATGTATTGAGTTTTCCAATGGATGAATTAAGGCCCAATGACCAAACTCCGGGAATACTTGGAGATATCGTAATATCACCTCGATACGCTGAATTAAATGCGAAAAAAGCGGGACATTCCACAGAGCATGAAATAAAAATTTTGGCGGCTCATGGATTACTTCACTTACTAGGTTATGACCATCAAGAATTAGAAGCGGAAAAAATTATGTTTGCGTTACAAGAAGACTTGGTAAAACGCTATGAATAAAGTTTTAGCAAATTTTCTAAATTTAATTACACCTGGTCGTCGATTTAAACTGGATCAAATGAATTTAAAGATGATTATTGATGAGGCTTATGGCCAGGGTGTAATTCATGAAACTGAACAGGAAATGCTTCATTCAGTGATTCAATTAGGCGACACTATAGTCAGAGAATTGATGGTCCCG
>JBEGQQ010000122.1:0-3910 GCA_041180925.1 Actinomycetota bacterium | reverse complement strand
TCGTGATTTTGGCATGGCTTGGCACATCTTCAAAGAATGATTTAACGCGAGCTAATTGATTTGAGTTATTAACCGGGCCAAATAAAACATCTTCATCTGGGGCACCAGTTGCAGTTGCTTTTGCTTGCGCCGTTAAGAGCGCAACAAATTCTTCATACGCGCTCTCTTCGACGATAACGCGGGTAGCTGCAGTGCAATCTTGGCCAGCGTTGAAATAGCCAGTCATCGCAATTGTTTCAGCCGCTGTTTTTAAATCGGCATCAGCAAAGACTGCAACTGGCGCCTTGCCTCCAAGTTCTAAGTGAACTCGTTTTAATTGTTTTGATGCAGCGTTTGCAACTTCCATACCGGCGCGAACTGAACCTGTTAGCGAAACCATTGCTGGCGTCTCGTGATCAATCAACGCGCGCCCGGTATCGCGATCACCTGTTACCACGTTGAAAACACCTGCTGGTAAAAATTCACTCATTACTTCGGCCATCAAAACGGTAGACATTGGCGTGGTGTCACTTGGTTTAAGAACTACGGTGTTTCCCGCAGCAATCGCCGGTGCCCATTTCCAAACTGCCATCATCATTGGGTAATTCCATGGCGTTACTTGGGCACAAACTCCAATTGGTTCGCGGCGAATAAATGAAGTCATACCTTTCATATATTCGCCAGCAGATTTACCTTCTAAATTTCGAGCTGCGCCCGCAAAGAATCGGATTTGATCAACCATTGGTGGAATTTCTTCGGACCGGGTTAGCGCAAATGGCTTACCGGTATTTTTACTTTCTACTGAAATAAATTCTTCGGCGCGCGATTCGATGGCATCGGCAATTTTTAAAAGCGCTCGTTGACGCTCTGATGGCGTTGCATCGCGCCAGCCTTCAAAGGCGTCGGCGGCAGCTTTCATCGCGTTATCGACATCGGTGGCATTTGATTTCGGCGCTTCGGCATATGCCTTACCGGAAACTGGATCAATAATTTGAGTTGTTTCGCCAGTAACGCCCGCTACTTTTTTACCATTAATAAAGTTGGTGATCTTTTCCATGCGGGCAGATTAATAGGTGCGCTAGCCTGCTGTCTATGACGCCGGACATGGAGATACATCGCAGCCCTCATAAAGAACGTACCGATGAAGCGGCAAAAGTTGCGATCTTAAAACGCGCAATCGTTGCCCATGTCGGCATCACGGTTGAGGATCAACCATATGTTCTGCCGGTCTTATGTGCGCCACACAATGGTGATTTGTTATTGCATGGCAGTACCGCTTCGCGATTATTTAAAGCTTTAGCAGCTGGAGTTCCGGCGTGCGTCACCATCACGCTAATCGATGGATTGGTAATGGCCCGTTCAACATTTAACTCATCAATGCATTATCAATCGCTCATGGCATTTGGCACCGGCCGCGAATTAACCGACCTTGATGAAAAACGACCAGCGCTGCAGGCGCTTTCCGATCATTTAATGCCAAATCGTCGCACCGAACTTCGACAATCCACTGAACAAGAAATAAAGGCAACTTCGGTTGTTTCATTTCCGCTCGATCAAGTGACAATTAAAGTTTCTGATTACGATCCGCGCGATGACAAAGCAGACTTGGAGACACCAGTTTGGGCTGGGGTTATTCCGATGGAAACTATTTACAAAACTCCGCGCGCTGCCAAAGATCTAAAATTTGATCTGCCGGCGCCGGAATACATTAAGAATTGGCCGCTTCGCTAGCTGCTAATTGGCCGCAGGCGCCTTCGATTTCGCGGCCACGGGTATCTCGAATCGTTACTGGCACGCCATAACTTTCTAAAACTCGAACAAATTCGCGTTCATCTTCGGGCCGTGATGCGGTCCATTTTGAACCAGGCGTTGGATTTAACGGAATTAAATTTACGTGAGCATTTCGATTCTTCAACAATTTTCCAAGTAAATCTGCGCGCCAAGATTGATCATTGATATCCCTAATCAAGGCGTACTCGATGGAATATCGGCGGCCAGTAGTTTTTTCGTAGCTATCAGCTGCTGCCAAAATTTCGCGAACTTTAAAACGTTGATTGATTGGGACCAAGGTGTCGCGCAATTCATCATCTGGCGTATGAAGTGATACTGCCAAAGTAACAGGAATCCCTTCGTGCTCTAACTTTTCAACGCCGTTTACCAATCCAACCGTTGAAACGGTTACTGATCGAGCGCTGATGCCAAGGCCATCTGGGTTTGGCAATGTGATATTTCGAAGTGTTTGTATTACTGGGTTGTAATTAGCTAACGGTTCGCCCATTCCCATAAAAACGATATTTGATAACCGAGTCGGTCCGCCCGGCATTTCACCATTTGCGCAGGCACGAGCTGCCGCAACAATCTGTTCAGTAATTTCACCAGCTGAAAGATTTCGTTTTAACCCACCTTGGCCTGTTGCGCAGAATGGACAGGCCATGCCGCAACCAGCTTGAGATGAAATGCAGACCGTTACCCGATCCGGGTATTTCATTAATACCGATTCGACCAAAGTTCCATCATGTAATTTCCACAAATCTTTTCGGGTCATTCCGTTATCGCAAGTTATCGAGCGAACCAATTCAATTAATTTGGGAGTTAACGCATCAGCTAATGGTTGCCGTAAATCTGCTGGGATATCACTCCAACTATTTGGATCAACATTCAAGTGTGAAAAATAATGTGTTGCGATCTGTTTTGCGCGAAAACCGGGATAGCCCATCGCTTCAACTTTTGCTTTGCGTTCGGCAATATTTAAATCAGCTAAATGTTGAGGTGGTTTTAAACTCATAAATACCTAGTAGCAAGTTCTAGAACCAACCACAATGCGGCGCCGGAAAAAAGAATTGAATCTAACCGATCCATGATTCCGCCATGTCCTGGTAAGAATTGGCTCATATCCTTTAGCACGAAATCTCGCTTTAAAGCGCTTTCAACTAAATCACCTGTGGTGGCAGTAAATACAACCAATAAACCAACTGCCACACCTAGCCAAATTGGTAATTCAAGTAGATATTTAAAGGTCAAAATTCCAAAAATGACAGTGAACAATATTGATCCGAGCAAACCTTCAACGCTCTTTTTAGGACTGATTTTTGGGACTAATTTATGGCGACCGAATAACACTCCAACGAAATAGCCAAATGTGTCATTACTTGCCACCAAAACAATTGCCGTGAAAACTCGTTCAAACCCGTCGTAAGGTCGGGCTAGCAGGATGAAGAAGCCAGCCAAAAATGGGATGTAGAAAATCGCAAATGCTGCGGCGGTAGATTTCGCAACGAAATTTTCAACCCCTTTGCGAAGTAAAGAAATTAAGCTAATAATTAAGGCAATAACTGTCGCCACAAGTAAGCCACGAATCCCGCCAAACCAAGCTCCGATTGCAATCGCGATGGCAGCTGCATAGTTCGCTGATCTGGATAGATAAATATCTTTTGATTTAAATGCTGAGATGATTTCGCGTAGTCCGAGCAAAGTTGCAATTAAAACTACGATGGCAAAAGCAATTCGATTAAATATCAAAGATGCGTAAACAATTGCAAAAAGCGAAATTCCGACCAAGATTGATGAGCCGAGCTTTCGCCCAGCCCGCTTATTGATCGCTTCGTTGATCGAGTGAATATCGCTCATCAAACTTCGAGAAGCTCAGCCTCTTTGTGCTTTAACAATTCATCAATTTTTGAAGTGTGATCTCCGGTGATTTTTTCCAAATCTTTTTCGGAGCGCGATAGATCATCTTTTGAAATTGCACCATCTTTTTCTAATTTTTCTAACGCTTCTTTTACTGCTCGGCGAACATTTCGAATTGCAACTTTGGCATCTTCGCCTTTGGTTTTCGCCATCTTGATGTATTCCTTACGACGTTCTTCAGTTAATTGCGGAAAGGTAACGCGCACAACTACGCCATCGTTACCAGGATTTACACCTAAATCTG
>JBEGQQ010000121.1:0-3924 GCA_041180925.1 Actinomycetota bacterium | reverse complement strand
CAAATGTTCCAAAAATAATTAAAGAGCGATTACTTGCCGCCTTACCAGTTTCTAACTCTGGTACTAGTCGTAAAACTGCTTTTGAGCCACGTTGAACAACGGCCTGTCTCGTTCGTTCATATACCGGAGCTAATAGTGGAAGCGCCATTACGCAGCCACCTTTTCAATCGCGCGAATCCGAACTGATTGCGCACGTGAATTTTCTGAAATCTCTACATCGCTAGCGCCTTCACTGCCGCGAATCACCAATGAATATTTGAGCTCATGACCAGGAACGCTAATTGGCAAATCTCGTGGCAGAGTCGAAGTAGTTACCGATCCAAACGCTTCTTTAACTATTCGATCTTCGAGCGATTGGAATGAGAGAACTACTAGGCGGCCACCGACATTTAAAAGTTCGAGCGCCTGCGGAATAGCTCGTGAAATCGCACCAAGTTCGTCATTTACTGCAATTCGAAGCGCTTGAAAAGTTCGTTTTGCTGGATTACCACCGGTACGTCGAGTTGCCGCCGGAATAGCTATTTTTATTATTTCAGCCAATTGGCTCGTAGATTTAATTGGTCTGGCAGCAATTATCGAATCAACAATTCTTGGGGCAAATTTCTCTTCACCAAAGTTTCGCAAAATTCTGACTAATTCATTCTTATCCCAAGTATTGACGATCTCATCTGCGGTTATTCCTTGGCTTTGATCCATTCGCATATCAAGGTGTGCTTCTTGAGAGTAGGAAAATCCTCGATTTGGCTGATCTAATTGCATAGAAGAAACGCCTAGATCAAATAGCGCGCCATCAATTTTTTGATAACCAAATCCATTTACTACTTCAGTAATTTTGTCGAAAACCGAATGGGCGATTTGAATTCGATCGCCAAAATTTGCTAATCGCGTTTTTGCTTCTGCAATCGCAGATTTGTCACGATCGATTCCGATAATCTTTAAATTTGGGAAACGTTCGAGTAGCGCAAAACTGTGGCCACCAAGCCCCAAAGTTGCGTCAACTAAAATTGGATTTTCACTTTTTAAAATTGCGGGTGCCAGAAGTTCAATGGAGCGATCTAACGCTACCGATACGTGCATCTTCCCTCCCCCGCCTTACTAGTTACTGCTGTAGTGCATTACTGCGTTTGCTGATTTCTAACTCTTATTTCCTTTGGTCACCGCCGGCCGACGGATCTATTCAATTGGCGCCGGGGAAGTGGCGTCAGTTGGCTGATGGTCGGCGGTGGCCGAAGGAAATAAGAGTTAGAAAAGTCCCGGGAAGACCTCCTCGGAAACATCAGCAAAACCTTTTTCGCTCTGTTGCAAATATTTCTTCCACGAAGCGGCATCCCAAATTTCAACGCGGGTATTGGCACCAATAACTACACAATCTTTTTCAAGCGATGCATATTCGCGAAGTCCTTGTGGAATCGTTACGCGACCTTGCCGATCTGGAATTTCATCGTGCGCGCCGGCAAACATCACACGTTGGTAATCACGGGCTGCTTTTGCAGTTACCGGAGCTTGTCGCAATGTGTCGGTAATGGTTTGAAATTCACTTGCCGGAAATACATAAAGGCATCGCTCCTGCCCTTTGGTAATCACCAATCCGGTGGCTAATTCATCGCGGAATTTTGCGGGGAGGATTAAGCGCCCTTTCTCATCTAGGCGCGGCTCGTGGGTGCCGAGAAACATCTGGCCCCCTTCCCCTGGTTCCAGTTAATAGTTCCCCACTTTACTCCACTTTCCTCCTTTTTCAACCACCTATACCCACTTTTTGCCCCAGCCCTCCCCACCTTTTGGGGATAAAAAAACCCGCCTCGGCGGGCGGGTTACCTATTCGAAAGAATTAGTTGGTTGCCAAGTTACTCAAAATTCCTACGATTCCATCGATCTTGAATTTTGCTACTTGCCGCTTGTTTTGGCTTTCGGGTTCTGACTACGCCAGCTTTTGAGAAATTTGGAATTACCGTGACTGTTCCAGCTAGCGCAATCACAAATCCAATTACGCCAACTACCGGCATCTGGGTGAATAGACCGGCAAATAATCCAGCCAGGCCGAGCAATATCAGAACTATGCCGAGGGCAGCGCCTTTACGAATCTGGCTAACTGGGCCCGCAGAGAAGGTCGAGGCCAATTTTGGATCTTCGGCAGAGAGGGCTTGTTCCATCTCCGCCAAGAGGCGTCGTTCGTGATCTGAAAGTGGCATGTTTTAACTCTACTACTTTTCTTCGCTTTTATATAAGCGGGCTGGCTTAACTTTCTCATCCCCAAAGCGATTTCGGGCGGCATCGGCAGCTCGTTCCGCTTCCCGCCAACCCTTTTCTCGCGCACCTAAGATCAATTGCTCGGGCGCATCGTCACAAAGGTTCGAGAGTTCTACGCCAACCAAGCGGATTCGGGCCCGGTCCAAATTTAAATTTTGCCAAAGCTTTCTAACTACATTGTAAATTTCGTGACTTGATGAAATTGGGAGTGGCAAAGTTTTTGAACGAGTAATCGTCGTGAAGTTGGCAAAGCGAATTTTAATTGAAATAGTTTTTGCAAATAATTCCCGCTCGCGCATTCGACTGCTTGCCTTTTCGGTTAGCGCTAAAAGCCCAGCCAAAATAATTTCTGGGTCATCTTCATCGTGATCAAAAGTTTCTGCATTGCTAATACTTTTATCTGGCTCTTCCACAATTACATCGCGTTCATCACGCCCCCACGCCAATTCATAAAGATGTTCCCCTGAAGCTTCGCCAAGTGCTCTGATTAAAGTTGCTTTGGGGGTAATTGCGATATCGGAAACGGTATGTAGACCTAATCGTTCGAGTACTTCATTAGTTTTTGGTCCCACACCCCAAATAGCGCTAACTGGCAGTGGGTGTAGAAATTCGATAATTCGATCAGGTCTAATTTCTAATAAGCCATTTGGTTTACAATGCTGGCTCGCCAACTTAGCAATAAATTTATTTGGTCCGATTCCGACTGAACAGGTAATTCCGCATTCAGATTGAACGCGCGCCCGAATCTTGGTTGCGATTTCTCGTGGGGTTCCGATTAATTTTTGAGCGCCAGATACATCTAGAAATGCTTCATCTAATGAAAGTGGCTCTACTAAAGGCGTGAAGTCACTAAAAATGGCCATCACTTTCGAACTTATTTCACTGTAACGGTGATGATCAGGTGAAACAAAGATTGCTTTTGGCGCCATCCGTTTGGCGCGAGCTACTGGCATTGCGGCCCGGATTCCATATTTTCGAGCAGCATAATTTGCTGACAGAACCACGCCACGTGTACCACCACCAACTATCACCGCTTTGCCGCGAAGTTCTGGATGATCTAATTCAGCAACTGAGGCATAGAACGCATCCATATCGATATGCAGAATTGATGAGGCGTTCATGTTAAAAGGCTAGTGCTTAATTCCCACGCACCAGTGGCTCGGATTGATACGCCACGCGGCCCAGTGCGGCGCACTATTCCGCGAACTAAAAATAGCTGTGACTTAAATAAGACTTCGCCAAATTCGCCTTGGACATCGCTAAAAAATGTGGCATCGCTACAACCAAAACCATCATCAATCGTTAAAAAAATAACTCGTTTGCCTGAACGAATTGGTGGTGTCTGCAAAGCAACGCGAACCCCGGCTACTGTTACTTCGGACCCGCTTCGCTGTTTGATTAAATCGCAAGATCGAATTGCGCCAATTTTTGATAAGTGTTGGTAGAACGGTTTTAATAAATGTTCGCTCACCTCCATCCCAAGCTCGGCTACTTCGTGGCGCACCCGTTCGCTCTTCTTTAAATCTGGCAAACCGCTTGAAATTAGCGCCGGTGGCTCGAAGCCAAAAGTTAATTGGCCACCAGGTAGCGGCGCTACTGGTGATTTTTCAAGTTCTGCTAAATGTAAAAGTAAATCGCGCCGATTTAAATTTGAGGCTTCTGATTGATCTGATTGAT
>JBEGQQ010000120.1:0-7851 GCA_041180925.1 Actinomycetota bacterium | reverse complement strand
AAAGATTAAATCTATTCGGTAATTAGAGCTATAACTAAATATCCTTCGAAGTGTGCCGGGTTTTAATTTGGCATTTTTTACCGACTGATCAGACTGGAGCGTTCGTAGCGCCATCCAGCCGGCGTGCATCGACATTTAAACTGTGAACCCAAGTGCGCGCAATTGATCTCGGCCATCATCTGAAATTTTGTCTGGTCCCCATGGTGGCATCCATACCCAATTTATTTTTACATCATCGGTTAAGCCCGCTAAAGCTGCTCGCGTTTGATCTTCGATTACATCTTGTAATGGGCAAGCAGCAGAAGTTAGCGTCATGTTTAGAATTGCGGTATTTGATTCATCGACCATAACGTCATAAAGAAGTCCCAAATCAACTACGTTGATGCCTAACTCTGGATCAACTACATCTTTCATCGCTTCTGTTACATCATCTATTTTTGCACTCATATTTACCTAGTCTACTTTCTTCCCAATACTTCCAATTACTTTTTGCTTGCTTGTAGCGATGCATCTTTAAACGCCATCCAGCCCAATAGTGCACATTTGATTCGAGCCGGGTATTTCGATACCCCAGCGAAAGCAACGGCATCTTCCAAAACTTCTTCATCTCCTGAATCTTCGCCTTTACTCTGCAACATCTTAGTAAACGAATCTAAAATCGACGTTGCTTGAGCAACGTTTTTGCCAATTACCAAATCGCTCAAAATAGAGGTGCTGGCCATTGAAATTGAACAGCCAACTCCATCCCAAGTTAAATCAGAAACCCGACCATCAACAATTGTTAATGCCAGATCTTGCTCGTCGCCACAACTTGGATTGATGTGATGAACTTTTACGTCATGAATAGGATTAATCCCCTTGTGGTGCGGATGCTTGTAGTGATCCAATATCACCTCTTGATAAAGCGAATTCAATTCCATCATTTAAAAAATTCTTTCGCAGCTTCTATTCCAGATAGCAACGCTGCTATATCGTCAGAGTTGTTATATAAATACAGCGAAGCTCTGGTGGTCGCCGCCAAATTGAATTTTTTGGCCAATGGCCAAGCGCAATGATGACCTGTACGGACTGCGATTCCTTTCTCATCTAAAAATTGTCCCAAATCATGGGGATGGATTCCAGTTAACGTAAATGAAACTGTTCCGCCCCGATTAGCTAAATCCGTTGGTCCAAATATTTCAATACCTTCGATCGATTGCAATCCCGCGATTAATTCCTGGGTCAAAGCTTTTTCATGGCCGTGAATATTTTGGATTCCGATTTTTTCTAGATAGTTGATTGCTGCTGCCAATGCGACCGCACCAGCAACGTTTGGAACTCCACCTTCAAATCGTGTAGGTGCATCGTTCCAAGTGGCTTCAGTCATTGTTACGGATTCAATCATTGAGCCACCAAAAATAAATGGCGGAAGCGAATTTAAATCGGCACCCCAAAGAACCCCAGTGCCCAATAACCCAAGCATTTTATGTGCCGAAAAAACTAAATAATCAACGCCTAGCTTCTTAACATTTACCTCAAGATGTGGGACCGATTGACAAGCATCCAAAACAACTTTGGCGTTAACTTTCTTTGCAGCCGAAACGATAGGTTCTAGTTCGTTAATTGTGCCAAGCACGTTGGATTGATGAGTGATGGCAATAATTTTTGTTTTTGAGTTAATTAATTCATTCAAGTTTGAAAGATCTAACCGACCATTGCTGGAGACATTTATCCAGCGCAATGTGGCGCCAGACCTTAGGCACGCCTGCTGCCACGGAATTAGATTTGCGTGGTGCTCCATTTCGGTGACAAGAACTTCATCACCGGGTACAAGTTTTATTGTGTAAGCGAGCAGATTCAATGACTCGGTCGCACTTTTCGTGAAAACTATTTCGTTTGAGTTTGCACCGATAAAATTTGCCACGGTTTCTCGGGCAGATTCATACGCAGAAGTTGCCTCCTCGGCTAATTGATGAGCTCCACGGTGTGCCGCCGCATTGTGATTTTCATAGAATGCGCGCTCGGCATCCAAGACCATTCTCGGTTTTTGACTCGTAGCGCCGCTATCAAGATAGACCAAACGTTGTCCACTGCGAATTTCCCGATTGTAAATCGGGAAATCTTCTCTGATTTTGGCAACGTCTAATTTCATAATTACGAAACGTAAGCCTCGTAACCTTGCTCTTCCAAACGTTCAGCCAATTCTGGCCCGCCTTCTTCAACAATTTTTCCGCCAGCAAACACATGTACAAAATCTGGTTTGATGTAGCGCAAAATTCTTGTGTAGTGAGTAATTAGCAAAACACCCAAATTATTTGCAGCTTTGGCTCTATTTACCCCTTCTGAAACAATCCGAAGCGCATCCACATCTAATCCTGAATCTGTTTCATCCAGAATGGCGATTTTCGGCTTTAGTAATTCCAATTGCATGATCTCATGGCGTTTCTTTTCGCCACCTGAAAATCCTTCGTTGACGCTTCGTTCGGCAAAACTTGGATCCATTTTCAACGCGGTCATCGCATCTTTTACTTCACCGACCCAAGTGCGAATTTTTGGCGCTTCGCCACGTAAAGCAGTTGCGGCCGTGCGCAAGAAATTGCTTACTGATACACCAGGTACCTCAACCGGATATTGCATTGCTAGAAACATTCCAGCTTTAGCCCGTTCATCTACTGACATTTCTAAAACGTCGGCACCATCAAGTTTTACCGAACCACCGGTGATTGAATACTTTGGATGGCCAGCAATTGCATAGGCGAGAGTTGATTTTCCAGATCCATTAGGTCCCATGATTGCGTGAGTTTCACCGGACTTAATTGTTAGATCTACGCCCTTTAGGATTTCTTTAGGACCATTTTCGGTTTCAACGCTTACTTTGAGACCTTTGATTTCTAGTGTGCTCATAATTCTCCTCGGCTCGCTTCCTATGCTTCGATTTCAATCTCGTTGTTGTTAATTTTTACGGCAAATGTTTTAACTGGCGAAACTGCAGGGGGTGTTAATGCTTCACCGCTTCTTAAATCAAATTCCGCTGAATGTAGCCAACATTCAATTTTGTACCCATCTTGAGTACCTTCAGAAAGTGCAGCATCTTGATGTGAGCAGTTATCTTCAATTGCGAAAACTTCATCACCAACCCGAGCCACACAGATCGCTTTACCATTTTTGGTAACTGAAATCGGTTTTCCTTCAGCTAAATTTGAAAGCATTAAATCTGCCATTTATTGACCAACCTTTGCCAGTTCGGCATCGATTCGAGCCATTAATCGTTCTTCAATTTCATCGTTCTTAATTTGGGTAATTATTTCGTTGAAAAAACCACGAATAACCAAGCGACGAGCCTCCTCTTTTGCAATGCCTCGAGACATCAAATAAAACAGTTGCTCGTCATCAAATCGGCCAGTGGTACTAGCGTGGCCAGCACCAACAATTTCACCGGTTTCAATCTCTAGATTTGGCACTGAATCAGCTCGAGCCCCATCGCTTAACAACAAATTGCGATTTAATTCGTAGGTATCGGTTCCTTCTGCAGCGGCGCGAATAAAGACATCACCAATCCAGACTGTTCGGGCGTCATCTCCAGCCAGGGCACCTTTGTAATTCACGCGAGATTTAGCATTTGGAACCAGATGATCAACGTGTAATCGGTGTTCTAAATGTTGCCCTGCCGTCGCAAAATAAACACCCTGTAAATCAGCTTCGGCACCAGGTGCTTTGAATTCAACGGTAGGAAGTATCCGAACAACTGATCCGCCAACGGTAACCGTGATTGATTTAAATTTGGCATCTTTATCAATAATTGCATGATGCCTTGCGGCATAAGTTGAATCATTGTTGAATTCTTGAAGCGTGATTAGAGTTAAATCTGATCCAGGTTCTAAGAACAATTCCAAATCTTCAGCCAATAATGCACTGCCAGTATTTTCGATAATTACAACAGATTTGGAGTGGTTTTTAGCAATAATTTGCACCCGAGAATACTCGGCTTCAGAAATGCCTAATGAATTTCGCCCCAAGATAACCGGTTCGCCTAATTCACCGGATATTTCAACTTTAGCCATTGATTTACTGCCGACCACTCGTTGCACAATTACATCGTCGCTACTTGTCGAATGCTTATCAGTTGAAATCCGTTCAAACTTTGCACCATTTGGTAAAGATTTTGAAATTAAGGAATGGCCCGAATTTAATTTGGCGCTACCATCGTGAAGCCCACCAAGGCGCGAAAGCGGGGTGAATCGCCAAGCTTCCTCTCGCCCGGTTGGCGTCAAAATATTTGTGTTTAGCACACTCATTAACCAACCGCTCCTTCCATTTGAAGTTCAATTAAGCGGTTTAATTCCAAGGCATATTCCATAGGTAATTCGCGGGCAATTGGTTCAATGAAGCCGCGAACAATCATCGCCATCGCTTCATCTTCGGAGAGGCCGCGCGACATTAGATAAAAGAGTTGATCGTCTGACACTTTGGAAACAGTTGCTTCATGACCCATCGACACATCATCTTCGCGAACATCGACATATGGATAGGTGTCGGAACGTGAAATTGTGTCCACTAAAAGCGCATCACATTTAACTGTGCTCTTAGAATGATGTGAACCCTCGGTGACTTGAACTAATCCACGATATGAGGTTCGACCACCACCACGAGCTACCGATTTAGAAATAATTGTTGACGAAGTGTGCGGCGCCGCATGAACCATCTTTGCACCAGCATCTTGATGTTGACCCTCGCCAGCGAAGGCAATTGAGAGCGTTTCGCCTTTAGCATGCGGTCCCATTAAGAAAACCGCCGGATACTTCATGGTTACCTTCGATCCGATATTTCCATCAATCCACTCCATAGTGGCGCCTTCAGCGCAAGTAGCGCGTTTAGTCACTAAGTTATAAACGTTGTTGGACCAGTTTTGGATTGTGGTGTATCGAACTCGAGCATTCTTTTTAACAATAATTTCAACTACTGCCGAGTGCAGGGAATCAGAAGAATAAATTGGCGCGGTGCATCCTTCGACGTAGTGAACATATGAACCTTCGTCAGCGATGATCAAAGTACGCTCGAATTGACCCATATTCTCGGTATTAATTCGGAAATACGCCTGAAGTGGAATTTCTACATGCACTCCCTTTGGCACATAGATAAAAGATCCACCGGACCAAACAGCTGTGTTTAGCGCTGCGAATTTGTTATCACCAACCGGAATTACGCTGCCGAAATATTCTTTAAAAATTTCCGGATGCTCTTTAAGTCCAGTATCGGTATCTAAAAAGATAACGCCTTGAGCAGCTAAATCTTCACGAATTGAGTGATATACAACTTCAGATTCATATTGTGCGGCTACACCGGCAACTAACCGTTGCTTCTCAGCCTCCGGAATACCCAAACGATCGTAAGTATTTTTAATATCTTCTGGTAGATCTTCCCAAGATTGAGCTTGCTTCTCGGTGGAGCGAACAAAGTATTTAATGGTGTCAAAATGAATTCCCGAAAGATCTGAACCCCAATTTGGCATCGGTTTCTTATCGAAAAGCGATAAGCCTTTTAACCGAAGATCCAACATCCATTGTGGTTCACTCTTTTTTGAAGAAATATCTCGAACAACAGCTTCGCTTAATCCACGATTTGCTGCTTGACCAGCTTTGTCAGGATCGGACCAACCGTACTCATACTTACCAATTCCTTCTAATTCTGGATGCGCTGTGGTCATTTTTGGTTTCCTCTACCTGTTGATTTTTTTAATGCCGGTACAAATGTGGTGCAAACGCCGTCGCCATTTGCGATGGTCGCCAATCTTTGAACATGGGTGCCAAGCACTCGGGAAAACATTTCTGTTTCAGCATCACAAATTTGCGGAAATTCCGCTGCAACGTGCGCTACTGGACAGTGATGCTGACATAGCTCCTGCCCTACTGGCATTTTGTGGATGGTTGTTGCATATCCTTCATCGCTCAAAAATTTGGCGAAAGTTTTTTCTGGTTCCTTTGAATTCGCTAACTTCTCTGAAACCTTTTTTTCCATCTCAAGCGCACGAGCTTTGGCAAAATCGTTAATTAAATTTTCACCAGATTTCGCAGCCATAAATCGAAGTGCGGAGATCGCTAAATCATCATAAGAATGTTCAAACTGTTGCCGACCGGTATCGGTTAAAACAAAAACTTTAGATGGCCGGCCGCGGCCGCGAGTTAAAGCCGAATGTGGTTCTCGCGCTTCGAGATACCCGTCAGCAATCAGCGCTTCAGTGTGGCGGCGAACCCCTGCCGGCGTGATGCCAAGGCGCTCACTTAGTACCGCTGCAGTAGACGGACCGTTCTCCAGAATCGAACGGGCCACCTGTTCGCGGGTTCCTTCGGCGTCCATGATTTTCACAACGGTATTGTGTCGTAATTCCGCTGCGAGGGCCAAATCGGACACTTGTAGGCTGGGGGCATGTTGATTCGTCGCTCTGCCGCATCACTTCTGGCGTTACAAGCCTTACTAATCGTTTCAGGCGGGGCAGTTCGCTTAACTGGATCGGGGCTTGGTTGCCCAACTTGGCCCGAATGCACCCGAGATTCTTGGACCCCGATTTCAACTCAGGACCAATTACATACTTGGATCGAATTCGGAAATCGATTACTTACCTTCGCGCTAGTAGCTGCTTCAATTACAACACTTTTTGCAGTTTGGAAAACGCGTAAAGATCTACGTTCACTTGCAATATTTCAAGTCCTTGGAATTTTTGGTCAAGGTGTTTTGGGTGGAATTACCGTTTTAACTCAATTAAATCCAATACCAGTTGCTGGTCATTTTATCCTCTCGATATTTTTAATTGCCGGGGCAACTTCGCTATATCTAAAACGCGATCGACCTTTAACAAAGGTTTCTGATAGCTGGCTTTCTAAAGCTCACATAGTCAGTGCGTTTTTAGTTGTTGTAGCAGGAACAATTGTTACTGGATCAGGACCGCATGCTGGAGATGTTAAATCACCGCGGTTTCCATTTAAAGTTCAGACTGTGGCATTTCTTCATGCTGACTTAGTAATCGCCATGCTCGGTATTACTTTAGCTCTTTACTTAACGGCAAAACATATTTCAAATGAAATTCGAGTTTTTGCGATAGTTGCACTAGCACAAGGGGCGATCGGTTACATCCAATTTTTCACTGGCGTTCCAGAATTATTAGTTGCAGCCCACATGCTGGGTGCGGCGCTATTTTGGATTTTCGCGTGGCGCGTCCGAGTTAGATTTATAACGACCGAAGTTAAAGAACTCATACGAGGGAGCGTCAATTGAATAATTGGGTTAAAGAGGATGACGATGTAATTAAATATGCCCGAGTCTTAGCTGCGGACGCAGTTCAAAAGGCAGGACATGGTCACCCTGGAACCGCAATGTCACTCGCACCTGTGGCTTATTTACTTTTCCAGCGCCACTTAGTTCATGACCCAGCTGATCCAAAATGGATCGGCCGAGATCGATTTGTTCTATCTTGTGGCCACTCTTCGTTAACGCTTTATACCCAATTATTCTTAAGTGGCTATGGTTTAGAACTTGCTGAGTTAGAAGCTGTCCGAACACATAAATCATTAACTCCTGGCCATCCCGAATTTGGTCACACGGCAGGGGTCGAAATGACAACCGGGCCACTCGGTCAAGGAATTGCCACTGCTGTTGGAATGGCAATGGCAACTCGGTTTAACAAAGGATTGATAGATAAAGATTCTGAACTATTTGATCACAGAATTTATGTAATTTGTTCCGAAGGTGATTTACAAGAAGGTGTAAGTAGTGAAGCGTCTTCGATAGCCGGTACGCAAGAACTTGGAAATTTAATCGTGCTATTCGATGAAAATCGAATTTCGATTGAGGGCGATACGCAAGTAACGTTCAAAGAAG
>JBEGQQ010000119.1:0-4234 GCA_041180925.1 Actinomycetota bacterium | reverse complement strand
GAATCACCTGGAGATTTAATGCGCGATAGCAGTGGCCGAATTTATAAAGAATCTTTTGGGATGGCTTCGGCTCGCGCTGTTGCGGCACGCACATCTAAAGAAGATGCATTTGATCGCGCACGTAAATCTCTTTTCGAAGAGGGAATTTCATCATCCCGAATGTATTTAGATCCAGCTAGACCAGGCGTTGAAGATTTGATTGATGAAATCATCTCTGGACTTCGCTCATCTTGTACCTACGCAGGCGCCGCTAATTTGGCAGAGTTTTCCGATCGGGCAGTAGTTGGTATCCAATCTGCTTCAGGATACGCAGAAGGGCGCCCACTTAACACTTCTTGGCGCAACTAATAATCTTTTGCCATGAAAACGTCCAAGTTTGAAATTTTTGCAATTTATTTCGGGATTGCATTTTCATTTCTAACTTACGAATTTTTCAACAAATTAACGCCTATTAGCCAACCAATTGTGATGGAAGGCTGGCTCGACAAAAAAATCCCAGTACTCACTATTTTTACCATCCCATATCTCTCATTCCATTTACTAGCGATGGTCCTAGTTCCATATCTTTCAATGAAATTCGGCGGGCGGAAGGCATTTTTAGTAAATGGTTTAGCAATAATTCTTGGTCAGTTCATTTTGGATATTGCTTACTGGCTATTTCAAACCGAAGTGCCCCGGCCACAGATTGCAAAGAATAATTTCTTTGATTGGCTTCTAACGAACGTAATTTATGGCAACGACCGACCATTAAATGGCTTTCCATCTAATCACGTGACCTGGTCTGTTATTTCAATAATTGCACTTTGGCGAATTAGAAAAGCCATTCCAAGAACTTCGAAATTGCTTATCTTGTGGTTCTTATTAATAATTCCAGCAACAGTATTTTTAAAGCAACATTTTCTTGTCGATATTTATGGCGGAATTTTGGTTGCATTTACAACCTATTGGGCGCTGGTTTTTTTGATCGAAAAGCCAAATCTTCAGTTGAAGATATAAATATTTCCCTTTTCTTCCACAACTTTGTATTTCATTAATGGCCGCTTGGCTGGGCCTTTTAAACGCTTTCCAGTTGTACCGTCAAATAAAGATGAATGACATTGACAGAAGAAATTTCGCCCTTGCGGCTGAGTTCCACATCCAGCATGAGTGCAGATTGCATTAAACGCAAAAAGACCTTTTTTGGTCCGGGTGATACCTACTTCGGTTTGATTTCCAGAAGGATCTTCGCCTTGAAAGACAACCGACTTATTCATTGGAACATCTTTAGAACTGCAGAGGAGCGTTTTAGTTGCTGCCTTCGATTTTGGCAAAAGTGAAAGTGGAATAACGCTACTAAAAATTGCCAAAACTTTACGACGCGAAATCATTACTGCTCCTCGATTAATTTCTCTAATTTACGTTTAATAATAATAACTGCAAATACACCCAAAGTTAAAGCGAAAATGGACCAAACTTTGAGTGCGCTCTCCAATCTGTGAATTTGGCTTGAAAATATATAGCCCAAGGTGACAACAATTGTTGAAAATACGACGCCACCAGCTGCGTTGAATTTCAAAAAATTCCGATATGGAACTTTATGCATTCCCGCAAGGGCTGGGACTAGCGCCCGTAATAACGCTTGGCCGCGACCAAAAAAAATTGCCCAGCCACCGTATTTATCGAAAATATGTTCGGCAAGTTTCCATCGTTTAGCACCGACAAATCTTCCGGCTCTAGATTCTGTAATTCTTGGTCCGAGTTTTTTACCAACTTCGTAACCAACTGAATCGCCAGAGATTGCTGCAGTGATCGCGCCCAATAAAAATGCCCAGTAATTCCAAACTCCTTCAGCGGCAAGAAGCCCACCGATCACTAATGAAGTTTCACCCGGCAGAACAAAACCAATAAAGGCAGCAGCTTCACCAAAAGTTAAGAGCAGTAACAAGACAAATAATGGAATTTGTAAATTATGTGCAACAAGCCACTGAGCCGTATGTTCTATCCAGGCGGACATAGCGTTAGCCTATTTGACATGACAATTATCAAAAAACAAAGCTCCGCAGACTTTCAAATCAATCCAATCTTGCAAAATAGATGGAGCCCCCGCGCTTTAGACGACACAGTAACGATGACGCGTGAAGATTTATTAGCGATTTTGGAAGCAGGACGTTGGGCGCCATCAGCATTTAATGATCAACCTTGGCGTTACTTTCTCGGTCAACGTGGCGATGAAGTTTTTAACAAAATTCTCAGCGGGTTGAGTGAATTCAATCAGGTTTGGGCTAAACGAGCTGCGGTTTTAATTTTAGGAACTGGAACAAAGCAGATGGCGGATGGCAAACCACATCCAAGTTATCAATACGATTTAGGGCTATCAGTTTCGCAACTAACTTTTGAAGCGATGCATCGCGGATATATCTCCCACCAAATGTCAGGTTTTGATCACGCAAAAATTAGCGCCGAATTTACTTTGACCAATTTTGACCCGATTGTGGTTGTTGCGATTGGCAAGCAGGGTGATGTTGAAATTTTGCCAGGACCAGCACAAGCTAGAGAGAAATCGCTCTCAGTTCGTAAACCATTAAATGAGATTGTTGTTCAAGGATTACCGAACTAAAACTGAGAACGGATCTCCCAGAGGTCTGGAAAAACTGGATTAAATAAAGTGCTCGACAAGTATTTAACGCCACTTGAACCACCGGTACCGGTTTTATTACCGATGGTGCGCTCAACCATTTTGACGTGGCGATAGCGCCATTCTTGAAGCCCTTCATCGATATCAACTAAGCGCTCACAAATCATCGCGGTCTCTGGATCATTTCGATGAATTGCCAGGAGAGCGTCTTGTACATCTTTATTAGGTTGGTAATGCTCGCGATAATTTCGATTTAAAACTGCAGCCGGAATTTTTGCACCGCGCTTAGCTAAATAAACTAAGACTGAATCCCAAAGGCTTTTTTGACCTAACATTTGAATAATTTCTTCACGTACATTCGGCGGCAAATGAGAGGCGAATTTTTCATCACGACGCCCCAAAAGCGCCTCCACTTTTCTAAATTGAGCTGATTGGAAACCGCTGGAATTCGCTAAGTAATTTCTAAATGACAAAAACTGTAATGGCGTCATCGTTTCCAATATATCTACTTTAGAAACGCACATTTTTAAAATAGTTCTAATTCGACCTAACAATCCCAATGCGCGGTAAGTATCGCCAGTTTCCAACGCACGCTGTGCTGCGGTGAATTCGTGCAGCAATTGCTTAAACCAAAGTTCGTAGGATTGATGAATCACAATGAATAAGAGCTCATCGTGTTCTGGGCCATCGGAAAGCGGTTTTTGTAAATCAAGCAGCTCATCAACTTTTAAATAAGATGTATAAGAAAGCGCGGATTCAAAATCTTCTGTATTCATGTGACTCGCGAGCCTCCATCACCAATTCCTACATAACGCTTATTTGCCACCATTTCCCGAAGGCGATCAAATCCATCCCATACTTCGGTATATGAAGTTGGCAATGGCGAAATCGCAACACGAATTGAATTAGGTACGCGATAATCAGGAATTACATTAATTAATTTCCGCATCGCTACGGCAATTTCAGCCGCATCTTTGTGAATCAGAGAAATGTGGCCACCGCGCTCTTTTGGATTACGCGAAGTATTTAATTCAAAGCCTAAATCTTTTAACCACGCGTCATATAAACCAATCATCATTTCGGTTCCCTTTGCGCACTTTTCAGCAATCTGATTGATTCCAGCCTCTTCAATCATGGCAAAAGCAGTTTGGACACAACGAATTCCCATAAGCCCAGGACTTGCAATTTGAAAACCACGAATACTTTTTGTCCGCTCAAAAACTGGACCCATTTCAAATTGATCACCTTGCGCAAACCAACCTTGAATTGGAACCTGCAATTGCTCTTGGACTCTTTTATTCACATAAAGCCAAGCTGGTGATCCTGGACCAGAGTTTCCATATTTATATGTACAGCCAACCGCTAAATCGACGCCATTTGCATCGAAATCCATTTCGATTGCACCAACGGCATGGCTGGCATCCCACAACATCCAGGCACCATATTTTTTAACTAGCGCCGTAATTTCTTTAATTGGATTTCGCGCACCACTGCGGTACTGAATTACTTCAAGTGTTACCAATGCGACATCGTCATTCAAATATTTCTCTAAAATTTCTGGCGTAATTCGTTCGTGTTCTGCACTTCCGGGTGATTCGTTATCAATTGTTATTAGCTTCA
>JBEGQQ010000118.1:0-3744 GCA_041180925.1 Actinomycetota bacterium | reverse complement strand
TTATCTAGTGAGGTGTTGAGGGCAAAAAAGAGTGAAAATTTAACAACATCGGCATGGGTAGATACCAAAATATTGCGATTTTTTCTGCTTTCGTAGGATCGGAGCGTTTCGATGGCTCGTTTTTGGACGAGTCGAACCGTCTCTCCGTCTTGAAACTTTATCTTGCTGCCACTGGTGATTATTTTTCGCCATTCTGGATTTCTCATTAAAGTTGTAAATTTCTTTCCGGTCCAGACGCCATAATCTACTTCGGTCAAACCATCTTCGATTTTTAAGTTCACTCTTGGATCGTCCAGCAAGTGCTCAATGGTTTGCTGACAACGCTCCATGGGACTAGAAAGGACCAAATCGAATTTTGAGCCAAGCATTCGAGTTCTTAAATGATCACGCTCTTTTCGACCTTTAGAGCTTAAATGGATGTCTGGCATCCTTCCAGCGAGAATACCTTTTTGATTGGCGACTGACTGTGCATGACGTAATAGGAAAAAGCGCGACATAGATAACGAAAGGTTAGCCTAATTTCCATTTTTTCATTTAAGGTCTAGACATGGAACTGCGTCGCGCTGGTAATCATGGTTTAAATTTAAGCCGGATCGGTCTCGGCACTATGACTTGGGGTCGCGACACTGATGAATCGGAAGCTGCAGAACAATGCCGAATCTATATTGAAGCTGGTGGAAATTTCATCGATACGGCTGCGGTTTATGGATCGGGAGATTCTGAACGCGTAGTCGGTGGATTAATTGGAGCGCTTTTCAAAAGAGATGAAGTTGTAATAGCCACTAAAGCAGGAATTTCAATTAATGATGGCATCAGGACAGTAAACACATCTCGCGGCGCGCTACTTTCCGAATTGGATGCTTCTTTGAAACGTCTTGGAACAGATTATGTAGATCTGTGGCAGGTTCACACATGGGACGACCAAACCCCTATCGATGACACCTTGAGCGCCCTGGAAACGGCCTATCAAAGTGGAAAGGCAAGATATGTTGGAGTTAGCAACTACAGCGGTTGGCAAATCGCGTACAGTGCAATTAAAGCTCCGATTGCAACGATTCAAAATGAATATTCGCTATTGAACCGAGAACCAGAACGGGAAGTATTAGCAGCTTGCGATCATCTTGGCCTTGGATTTCTTGCTTGGTCGCCGCTAGGACGAGGTGTTTTAACCGGAAAGTATCGAAATGGGATCCCAAGTGATTCCCGAGCAGCTAGCGCGCATTTTGCTAATTTTGTTGAAGGATTCTTAAACGATAAATCCCGCACGATCGTCGAGGCTGTTCAAGTTGCAGCTGATGGACTTGGTTATTCGCCAACTGAAATCGCATTAAGTTGGGTGCGTGATTCGTTTGGCGTAACAAGTGCAATCGTCGGCGCCAGGACCGCTGCCCAATTAAAGGGTGCAATTAGAGCTGAGGAAATTTCACTCCCAGATATTGTCCGTCAAGCGCTAAACGAAGTTTCAACTATTTAGAAGAAAATCTTCTAGGGCTTTCACACCAAAATCAAAACTTTCTAAAGGTATTCGCTCATCAACTCCATGAAATAGCGCCATGAAATCTAAATCTGCGGGAAGTCGCATTGGCGAGAATCCATAACCGGTGATCCCCAAATCGCTCAGCGCTTTATTGTCAGTACCGCCACTCATTAAATATGGAACTGGGATGCCATCTGGATCCAATTTTTTGATTGCTGCGCACATCGCTTCAACTAATTGCCCTTCGAATGGAACTTCGAGGGCAATATCACGTGTGATAGTTTCAATTTCAAAATCTGGTCCAATAATTTCACGAATTGTTTCATTCAATTCATGTTCGAACCCTGGCAAGAACCGACCATCGATCACAGCGCTTGCCGAACCTGGGATTACATTCGCTTTATAACCCGCATTCAACTGTGTTGGATTGGAGGTATTTTGAAGCGTTGCACCAATCATTCGGGCTGCGCTTCCAATTTCAATAAGTAATGGCCGGAAATCTTCACCCAATTGTTGACCGGTTGCTTCGGCAATTGCGGTAAAAAGATCACGAACGGTTCGGGTATATCTTTGCGGCCATTCATAGTTACCAATTTTTTCTACTGCAGATGAAATTTTCGTAACTGCATTTTCGGTATTAACAAAAGACCCATGTCCGGCAGTACCTTTAGCAGTAATGCGCATCCAATGGATGCCTTTTTGGGCACCTTCAATTAGGTAAAGACGCTTGCCATTTCGCAAAGTTACAGAGAATCCACCAACTTCTGATACCGCTTCGGTGCAATTTGCAAAAAGTTCTGGGTGTTTTGTCACTAAATATCTAGAGCCGTATGTGCCACCCGCTTCCTCGTCCGCGAAAAAAGCAAGTGTTATGTTCCGAGGCGGTTTAATACCTTTACGAGCCCAATTCCTCACAATCGCTAGGATCATGGCATCGATATTTTTCATATCTACGGCGCCGCGACCCCAAATCATTCCATCTTTGATTTCGCCGCTGAACGGATCCACTTGCCAATCTGTTGAGTTTGCTGGCACCACGTCAAGATGTCCATGTAGAACAAGGCCAGGACGATTTTGATCAACGCCTTCAATCTTGGCGATTACATTGCAGCGATTAGGTGCTGATTCATAAATTTTTGCTGAAATGCCGACCTCTTTTAATGATGCAACAACATATTCCGCTACCGCCCGCTCGTTGCCACCTTCTTCTCCGTAATTCACGCTTGGAATGCGAATCAATTCTTGGCAAATTTTTACCGCTTCATCAAAGATTTCAGACATGATGTGATTGTAAAGTAAAATAGAAAAACTCGTCCGGGTGGCGGAATTGGCAGACGCGCTAGCTTGAGGTGCTAGTGCCCGTATAGGGCTTCGGGGTTCAACTCCCCGTTCGGACACATGAATAATTGGCAAAAACTTATCCGCGAAGTACGTGATTTTCCGGTACCCGGGATTGTTTTCCGCGACATTACACCGTTAATTCAAGATCCAAAGGCGCTACTTGAAGTAAGCAAAGCGCTGTCTGACTTTGATATTGAAGCAAATTTTGTGGCCGGAATAGAAGCCCGAGGATTTATCTTTGCCACAGGCGCAGCACTGATGAGCCATCGCGGTTTTATTCCGGTGCGTAAAAAAGGGAAATTACCTTTTACAACGATAGAGGAAAGTTATGGTCTTGAATATGGACATGATGTTATTCAGATCCATGCTGATGCAGTTACAAAAGACGATCATGTGCTATTGATCGATGATGTTTTGGCCACCGGTGGCACATTAGCTGCGGCATTACGCTTGCTCCAAAAATCTGGCGCCAAAATCACTACTGTCGCAGTTCTATTGGAAATTACCTCGTTAGGTGGTCGCGCAAAACTTATGCAAGAATTCCCTAATCTAAAAATCAAAGCGCTAATTAAGGAGTAATTGATGAAGGTTCGTGGTTTAGCAGCTCATAGTGGGGGCGGACCGCTTACGCCATATGAATTTACTCGCCGAGATGTTGGCGCCAACGATGTAGCTTTTAAAATTACCTATGCCGGAATTTGTCATTCGGATATTCATCAAGTGCGCGAGGAATGGGGACCAGCCTTATTTCCAATGGTTCCTGGCCACGAAATCGTTGGCGAAGTAACCCAAATCGGATCCTCGGTATCTAAATTTAAAGTTGGTGACCGGATCGGAGTTGGCGTATTTATTGACTCCTGTCGTAAATGTGAAAACTGTCGAGCCGGGTTAGAGCAATATTGCGAAGAAGGAATGACCGGTACCTA
>JBEGQQ010000117.1:0-5680 GCA_041180925.1 Actinomycetota bacterium | reverse complement strand
ACAGCGCAATTATTTCAAAGAAACGGTTTTGCAGTTTTAGCTTGGAGCGCACGAGGATTTGGTAATTCCACAGGGCAAATAACAATGAATGCCCCAGACAAAGAAGTTGCCGACGCTTCGAACTTAATTGATTACATTCAAAATCGAAAAGAAATTAAGAAAGATCAATCCGGGAAACCAATAGTCGGTGTGATGGGTGGATCTTATGGAGGCGCACTTTCGTTGATGTTGGCAGCGCAAGATAAACGGGTCAAAGCCGTTAGCGCAGATATAACTTGGAATAATTTGCAGGAAGCGCTATTTCCACAAAACGGAATCAATTTAAAAAATGTTGGACCATTTAAAAAAACCTGGGCCGGAACCTTCTTCTCCTTTACTGCACTTCAAAATTCTTATCTTGGGCAGTGCGGAAATTTTGCGGAGGCGTGGTGCCAGGCATTCCAAGATGCAGTAACAGTTGGCACACCATCTGCTGCACAAATTGAGTTAATGAAGAAATCATCGCCAGCAACTTATTTATCAAAACTAAGCGCTCCGACTTTACTGATGCAAGGGCAGGAAGATTCATTATTTCCGCTAATTGAAAGCGAACGGAATGCGCAGGCAATCCTGAAAGTAAACCCAGCTACGCCACTCACTTTGATTTGGCATTCCGGTGGGCATGATGGCGGAAATAGTGAAGGCGAGCGGTTAAATCAACTATCACTCCAGTGGTTTAGTAAATATCTATTAAATAAGAATATTTCGATTCCAAAATTCGAAGTAACGGATACCTCCGGAACGCTATCGGTCACAGACTCAACAGTAGTTTCAACGGTTTTACAAAATAATAAATTGCCGATTGAAGCGAAGTTAAGTTCAATTACGTTAAACCAAAATCTCGGTCCATTCTTCTCACCAATTGGTGGCGTGCCGGCAGCGCTAAGTTCATTACCTGGAATAGGTAGCGCTGGATTATTAGCTGGAAGTGTTTTAAGTTCACTTTCAGGTGGCAGCAATTTAGGTTTTGGCGCAGTTTCGCCAGCACTTTTGCCTGGGCAGAGTGCGCAATTTTCAAGTGCGCCACTAACTAAGGCCGTAAACATTGTTGGTAGTTCCAAGATAAAGGTTCGAGTAACCAGTACTGCAAAAGATGCGACTTTATTCTTTTCATTAATGGCTCAAGCGAGAAATGGTGCGCTCCGCTTGCCGGGTGGAATTGTTGCGCCAATTAAATTAAATAATTTGCCAAAAGCGGGCGCCGAAATCGAAGTTCAACTGCCGGCTGCGTTTATGAAATTGGCATTAGGCGAGAAAATAGTTTTAGCAGTATCGGCCACTGATCAAGGTTATGTGCTGCCAAACGATGGACGCTTTTACACAGTTTCGCCTACTTCAAAATTGATTTACCCATCAATTGAATTACGAAGTGCGACCTCATCATCGCAGTATTTAATTTGGCCGATTTTGGCAGTTCTAACTTTAATTTTAGCCTTAATTTACTTGCGGATTAAACGGCCAAAAATTAATGCCGACGTTGAAACCGATGACAAACATTTAATCCAAATTTCAAATCTGTCGAAAATTTATGGTGATGGATATAAAGCGGTAGACAACCTCTCCTTCGAAGTTGGTCGCGGCCAAGTTCTTGGACTTTTGGGACCAAATGGCGCCGGTAAAACCACCACGCTTCGAATGTTGATGGGATTGATTTTGCCAACGGAAGGTTCAATTTGGATCTCGGGTAAACCGGTTTATCCAGGTTCGCCAGCGTTAGCCAACCTTGGCTCCTTTGTTGAAGGTCCAGGATTTTTGCCACATATGACCGGGCGTGAAAACTTAGATTTATATTGGCGTGCAATCGGGCGTGATGCCGAACCGCAATTTGAAGAGGTAATAAAAATTACCAAACTTGGAAGCGCCTTAGATAAGAAAGTTCGTTCTTATAGCCAAGGAATGCGTCAACGATTAGCAATCGCGCAGGCGATGCTTGGCATGCCAGATATTTTGGTTTTAGATGAACCAACCAATGGTTTGGACCCACAACAAATTGCTGAAATGCGCTCGGTATTGAAGCGATATGCCAAAGGCGGCCGAACTGTAATTATTTCCTCGCACTTACTAGCGGAAGTTCAACAAACCTGTTCGCACGTGGTCTTAATGCATCGCGGAAAACTAATTGCGACCGGCACTTTAAAGAAGATTTTGAATAAGTCGACAAGTTTAGAAGAAATTTTCTTGGAGCTCATCGGTGATGACTTAATTATTGGTAAGGAAGCAAAATAATGTATAACTCAAAAAAGACGCTCCCATATTCAGTTGAGTTTTATCGCCAATTCCACCGAAAGCGCACGCTATTTGCTTATTTATTTGTGATTTCGCTACCGGTAATCGTGGCTGGTGCTGTGAAATTTGGACCTTCCAGTAATAGCAATAGCGGTGGGCCCTCTCGACTTGGATCGGGAACTTTTGACTTAATTGGGTTAGCAACAAGCGGCGAAGCAAATTTCACATTAACTATGTTTTATTTTGCGACGCCATTCTTGTTAGTAACGGTAATTTCATTATTCAGCGGCGACACTGTGGCGAGTGAAGCTTCGTGGTCAACGCTTCGTTATCTATTGGCGGCGCCAGTTCCACGAAAGCGCTTGCTAATTCAGAAATTAAAAGTTAGCTTAACTTTGTCTCTCGGTGCAGTTTTGTTATTACCAATTACCTCTTGGATCGTAGGTTTAATAGTTTTTGGCAATGGTCCACTTCAATCTCCGCTTGGAATCACACTCGATAACTCAATTGCAATAAAGCGAATTTTGTTAATCACTTTATATTCTGCAATCTCACTTCTATTTATCTCCGGAATTGCCTTCTATTTGAGTATCAGAACTGATGCGCCACTTGGCGCAGTTGGTGTGGCAGTCGGAATCGTAATTTTGATGAACATTCTCGATGCCGTGACTGCTCTTGGAAACTTGAGGAAAATCTTGCCAGTTCATTATTCATATTCTTGGTTTGATCTGTTGGGAAATAACATTGTTTGGGAATCTATGATTCGAGGCGGCGCCTATAGCATTATTTGGTTCATTGTTTTGATTACTCGTTCAATAAATCGGTTCGAAACCAAAGATGTTACTTCGTAAAAAAATTAAATGAAGCGCCTTCTTTATGTCCCGTTTGATCAATTAAATCTAAATTATGGCGTTTTAAAGGATGCGAGCCCTAAAACCGACGAAATAGTTTTTGTCGAAAGCCAGCGGATGTTGGCAGCCGAGCGCTGGCATATTCAGCGTTTGTATTTTCTAATTTCTAGCGCTCGACATTTTGCTAAGGCTTTAGAATCAAATGGTTTCAAAGTCCATTACCTGAAAAGCGAAACTACTAAAGCGGGAATTTCAGAAGCTTCCAAAAAAGTTGGCGCAGATTCAATCATTGCAGCCCAACCGTCATCATTCAGACTGACAAAAGAGCTCGCAGGATTAGTCAAATTTATCGAGAATGATTTTTTTCTTACGCCGCGACGTGACTTTTCTAATTGGGCAAAAGGTTACAAAAAATTACTAATGGAGAATTTTTATCGCAGCCAGCGTAAACGATTAGATATTTTGATGGCAGGTGATGAACCGATTGGCGGACGCTGGAATTACGACGACGAAAATCGAGAATCATTGCCAGATGATGACTATAAATTTCCGAACTATTTAAACCACGAAATGGATGAAATTGATCAAGAAGTTCTAGCGGAACTCAAATCTTCTAAATTGGAATTGTGGGGCGAAGTGCCCGATGGAACTTGGGCCACCACGCGCGAAGGAGCGCTTGCGCAGTTGGATCATTTTTTATCAAAAAATTTCGCCAAATTTGGGCCATATGAAGATGCGATGACCACTAAAAATTGGGCAGTTCATCACTCGCTGCTTAGTCCATATTTAAATAACGGGTTGCTACATGCCGAAGAAGTCGTCGATGCCGCAACGAAATATATGAAAAAACACGAGATTCCGATTCAATCGGTCGAAGGTTTTATTCGCCAGGTGATTGGCTGGCGCGAATATGTAAATGGCGTTTATTGGCATTTCGGAGATGATTATCGGAATTCAAATTTTTGGAAAGCTAAAGGTGAATTACCGCCACTTTTTGAAAATCCAGAATTGACCCAGATGTCATGTATGAAAAATATTATTACCGATATCAAAAAGCGCAGCTGGGTGCACCACATTCCACGATTAATGGTAATTTCAAATTTCGCGCAATTAACCCAGACTTCACCCCAAGCGCTACTAAATTGGATGCGTCGAGTTTTTGTTGACGCAACTGATTGGGTGATGGTGCCAAATGTAATTGGTATGAGCATGCATGCCGACGGTGGTCAGATGATGAGTAAGCCGTATATCGCCGGAGGTGCTTACATTTCTAAGATGAGCAATTACTGCGAAAGTTGCCCATTTAATCCAAAACTAAGAACTGGGAAATCAGCTTGCCCATTCACCATGCTTTATTGGAACTTTATAGATCAAAATTTTGAAACTTTAGTAAAGAATCCACGAATTGCGCGCCAAGTTTCGGGAATTAAACGGCTGAAAGACTTAGCGGAAATTCGAATCGATAGCGCAGCGGTGATTAAATCAATTAGGGTTGGCAAATTATGACGATGGCATTTGTTACTGGTGGTTCGCGTGGTTTGGGTTTGGCAACAGCCCGCGGACTCGCGAAATCTGGAATTAAAATCGTGCTGTTCGCGCGCGATACCGAACAATTGAGAGCTGCAGCAGCTGAACTAAATTCACCTTTTGAAATTGTGGAATTAAGTAATATTGAACAGACTCGAAAAGTTTTTCAAGATGCGGTTACAAAATACGGCGTTCCAGATATTTTGATGTTGGCACACGGCGTGATGTCAGATCGCATGGCGAAGACGTTAAAAACCAATGATCAAGAGTGGCATCGCGTGATGACAATAAATTTGGATTCAGTATTTACGATTGTTAATGAAGTTGGCGCCAAAATGGCCGAAAATCGAAATGGTCGGGTCATTATCTACAGCGCATGTCTTGGCAGAATGTCTGGTCCAGGAACAGCTGGTGGCTTAGCGCCATATCGAATTTCAAAAGCGGGCGTAAATGCTTTTGTTAGAAATTTGGCACATGAAACTGGACACGGAATGCGCGGATTTTGGGTTGATGCAATCTGCCCAAATCATTCGCGCACCGACATGGGTGGACCAGATGCGCCAAGATCTGCCGAAGAAGGCGCTGAAACGGCATTCTGGCTAGCAACTCGGGAATTAATTCCTGGTCAAACTCAGACTGGATTACTTTGGGAAGATCACGAAATTGTTCCGTGGTAATTAATCTTTCCTAAATTTATCTTTAGTTTTATCTAGAACTTGTTGCCATCGTGTTTTAGTTTTATTTAGCAAAATCTCAGCCCAAGCAAATTCTGTTGCCAATATAGCTAATCCTGCGATTATTAATGGAATTCCTGGGCCCGGCAAAACTAGGAAAACGATTCCAAGGGCTACAAGCGTTAAGCCAACAACAGCCGATGTAAACCACCGCAACGGATGCGGCAATCGCTTCCAATTTCTGCGGATACTTTCAAATTTCATCGATTAATTGTATTTCACAATAAGTAGACTACGAACATGCCAATTCAACCATTTCCAGCCGAAAAATTCAGCGACGTAATTTCCGCTAATCAGATTCAT
>JBEGQQ010000116.1:0-10762 GCA_041180925.1 Actinomycetota bacterium | reverse complement strand
AAAATTGTTGCCGAAGCTGTAGTTGAAGAGAAGCGGTTATTTATGGCGCCGCCGCCTCCGCCAAAAATTAGCGGCAAGAAAGTTCACCTAAAACCTCTAAAGGCTGCTCCAACTGCAATTATCGCCAGCGACAACGAAAATTGGACTGCCACTGAATTGAAGTCAGTGCGCTCGCAGTTGGCGAAAGAATTGGAACAACGGCGCGCAGAATTGGCTGCGGTTGAAGCCGAAATGGATTCCTTGATTAAAGAATCAGGGGAAGGCTCTGGAGATGACCAAGCTGATGCTGGAAATAAAACTTTTGAGCGCGAACATGAAATGTCACTTTGGATAAACGCAAAAGATATGGTCTTGCAAACTGAACGTGCTATCGAACGAATTGACAATAAAACTTACGGGCGATGCGAAGAATGTGGCAGCCAAATCGGCAAAGCCCGACTCGAAGTTTTTCCGCGCGCAACACTGTGCATGATTTGCAAACAGAAAGAAGAGCGTCGCTGATTTAAATGAGGGTGCGACCACTGTTTCTAATTGCGTGGTCAATTTGGTTAACGGATTTCCTGACCAAATTTTGGGCAGAGCGAAACTTAGTTGAACCAATTAAATTAATTGGTGATTTTCTTAAATTGCAGCTTTCAACCAATTCAGGAGCCGCTTTTTCGCTTCGTATCAATTCAATTATTTTAACAATTTTTGCAATCGTCACTTCGTCGGTAATCGTGTATTGGTCGCCGCGCATAACATCAAAGGCCTGGGCAATCACTTTTGGTTTAGTGCTAGGAGGAGCGCTCGGGAATTTAACTGACCGCATTACAAAGGGTGAAGTTACCGATTGGATTTCAATTAAATACTGGCCGACTTTTAACATCGCAGATTCAGCTATCGTGGTTGCGGCTGCGATTGCTATCTACCTAACGGCACGTAATGTTCCGCCAGTTCCGAGGTTTCGAGCATGAGCCGTGAAACTAGAAATTTTGAAGTGCCAGAGGGATTGGAAAATGAGCGAATTGATTTGGCGTTATCGCGAATTTTAGGTTTGTCGCGTACTAGTGCCGAAAAATTGATTTTAGCTGGCGAAGTTAAAAGCGGAAAAAAAGTATTTAGTAAATCTGACCGGGTTAGTTTCGGAGATAAAATTGAAGTAATCATGCCCGAGCCACAAAGTTCGGACCCAATTCCCAAAACCCCGCTCAAAGACTTAAAAGTTATCTTTGAAGATAACGATTTAATTGTCGTTGATAAGCCAGTTGGTTGTGCCTCTCACCCAAGTCCTGGATGGACTGGACCAACTGTGATTGGCGCATTAATTGCAGCAGGTCACGGGGTCACCACATCCGGACCCGCGGAACGGCGCGGCATTGTCCATAGATTAGATGCAACAACCAGTGGCGTAATGGCGGTAGCTAAATCTGAATCAGCTTATTTAGTTATGAAAGATAAATTTCGCCAGCGCGATGTTCATAAGGTTTATCACGCGCTAATTCAAGGTCATCTGGAACCAGCAGAGGGAACTATTGATGCACCAATCGATCGCCACCCAAAAGATTCACACAAAATGGCAGTTGTAAAAGATGGCAAGATAAGCATTACTCATTATGAAGTTTTGGAATATTTTCGTGGCTGCACTTTAGTTAGAGTTGAATTGGAAACAGGTCGAACTCATCAAATTCGCGTCCACTTTGCGGCGCTGCGCCACCCATTGGTCGGCGATACTTTTTATGGTGCTGATCCAAAATTTGCCGCAGAACTTGGCATCGATCGGCCATGGTTACACGCCATCGAGCTTCATTTCAATCATCCAATCACTGGAGACGCCCTGGACTTCCAAGCCTCGTACCCAAGTGATTTAACTGACTCACTAACGCGCCTTCGTGATGGAGTCCGCAGCTAGGACTAATCTCCACTTGCTATGTCCAAACCTTCTTCGAGCTTCGCGCATTTACATGTTCACACTGAATATTCAATGCTTGATGGGGCAGCGCGCGTAAATGATTTAGTAACCGAAGCGGCAAAACAAGAAATGCCAGCAGTGGCAATCACCGATCACGGAAATTTATTTGGGGCTTTTGATTTCTACAAGCAAGCTAAAAAAGCCGGCATCAAGCCAATTATTGGAATCGAAAGTTATGTGGCGCCAGAAACTCGATTTGATAAACGTAAAGTTCAATGGGCCCAAGGTGGCGAAGATGATGTATCTGGCGGCGGCTCATACACGCACATGACAATTTTGGCTGAAACCAATGAAGGTTTAGCAAACTTATTTCGACTCTCATCCCTTGCTTCACTGGAAGGGTTTTACTACAAGCCAAGAATTGATCGGGAATTACTAAATAAATATGGAAAAGGTTTAATTGGAACTACCGGTTGCCCGGGTGGCGAGATTCAGACTCGGCTTCGGATGGGTAATTACAAAGATGCAGTTAAAGCCGCTGCCGAATTTCGAGATTTATTTGGGGCGGGGAACTTTTTTGTCGAATTAATGGACCACGATTTGGATATCGAGAAACGCGTCAAAGAAGATTTATTAAAAATCGCTAAAGAATTAAATTTGCCACTTCTTGCCACTAATGATCTCCATTACACCTTCGCCCAAGATGCCACAGCGCATGAGGCACTGCTCTGCGTCCAATCAGGTTCTACTTTGGCAGATCCAAAACGATTCAAATTCGATGGCGATCAATTTTATTTAAAGAGTGCAACTGAAATGCGAACTCTTTTCAAAGATTTCCCGGAAGCCTGCGATAACACCTTACTTATCGCCGAACGCTGTGATGTAACTCTGCGTGAAGGCGAAAATTTATTACCCAAATTCCCAGTTCCGGAGGGCGAGACCGAAGATTCTTGGTTGATCAAAGAGGCAGAAGCCGGTTTAGCAAAAATATTTAACGGAAACGTCCCAGTCCAATATCAAGAACGATTGAAATTTGAATTAGATGTAATGATCAAGATGGGATTTCCGGGCTACTTCCTTGTGGTTGCAGATCTAGTGGGACATGCGAAAAAAGTTGGAATCAGAGTAGGTCCAGGACGTGGATCTGCGGCCGGATCATTAGTCGCTTGGGCGCTAGGCATCACTGGTTTAGATCCAATCAAGCATGGTTTGCTCTTTGAGCGCTTTTTAAATCCAGAGCGCATTTCAATGCCAGATATTGATTTGGATTTTGACGAGCGCAGACGCGGCGAAATGATTCGATATGCGACTACAAAATACGGTGAAGATCGCGTAGCACAAATCATTACCTACGGAACCATTAAGTCCAAACAATCAATTAAAGATTCAACTCGCGTGCTCGGATACCCGTATGCAATCGGCGAAAAATTAACTAAAGCGTTGCCGCCATCAATTATGGGCAAAGATATTTCACTTGCTGGAGTATTTGATCCAAAAGATACTCGCTACGCCGAAGCTTCTGAATTTAGAGCCCTTTATGAGTCAGATCCGGATTCAAAACGAATTGTCGATACCGCCCGCGGTCTAGAAGGATTAAAGCGTCAATGGGGAGTGCACGCAGCAGGTGTGATTCTTTCGCGCGAACCATTGATTGATGTAATCCCAATTCATCGCCGCGAAAATGATGGCGCCATCATCACTCAATTCGACATGGGGGCTTGCGAATCAATCGGTTTATTGAAAATGGATTTTTTGGGGTTGCGAAATCTTTCAGTTCTGGATGACGCACTTCTTAATATTGAAAACAACAAAGGCAAAAAAATCGTTCTCGAAGATTTGCCGTTAGATGACAAAAAAACTTATGAACTATTATCCAAAGGCGAAACTTTGGGCGTCTTTCAGTTAGACGGTGGCCCAATGCGCGCTCTATTGAAATCCATGGCGCCAGATTCGTTCGAAGACATTTCGGCGGTGATTGCGCTTTATCGCCCGGGTCCAATGGGCGAAAACGCACACAACAACTATGCCGATCGTAAAAATAAGCGAAAACCAGTCGAACCAATTCATTCCGAATTAAGCGAACCACTTCGTGAGATTTTGGATGACACCTATGGGTTGATTGTTTATCAAGAACAAGTGATGGCAATTGCTCAAAAAGTTGCCGGGTTCTCACTAGGTCGCGCGGATCTATTGCGCAAAGCGATGGGTAAAAAGAATAAGAAAATTCTCGATAAAGAGTATGTGCCTTTTGAAGCTGGCATGAAACAAAATGGTTTTTCAGACAGTGCAATAAAACGCCTTTGGGACACACTTATTCCATTTAGCGATTACGCCTTTAACCGGGCGCATTCTGCAGGTTACGGCGTGGTCTCATATTGGACGGCTTATTTGAAAGCTAATTATCCGACGGAATATATGGCCGCGTTACTAACCAGCGTTCGCGACGACAAAGACAAGTCAGCACTTTACTTAAGCGAATGTCGCCGAATGGGAATTAATGTACTGCCGCCAGATGTAAATGAATCTGATGCTGAGTACACCCCAATTGGTGAAGATATTCGATTTGGCCTTGCCGCGATCCGAAATGTTGGCGAAGGAGTTGTTGGATTAATTAAAAAAGCTCGGGCCGATAAAGGTCGCTTCAAATCATTTGGTGATTTTCTGGCAAAAGTCGACGGCGCTGTGTGCAATAAAAAAACTATCGAATCACTGATTAAAGGTGGCGCTTTTGATTCACTTGGTGCTTCGCGTAAAGGTTTGATGGCTATACATTTGCAGGCAATTGATTCGGTTGCCGAATCAAAGCGCGCCGAGAGTATTGGGCAATTTGATCTATTTGGTAGCGGTGAATCTGGCATCGTGGATGTGCAACTTGAAATCCCTGAAGGCGAGTGGGATAAGTCGACGCTACTAAATTACGAACGCGAAATGCTCGGTCTTTACGTATCCGACCACCCACTCTTGGGCTTAGAGCCACTCATAAGACAATCTTCTGATATTTCGATTAGTCAATTAGTTTCAGATGAATCTGGTTCAGAACAAATGATTACGATTGCGGGTTTGATTACATCGGTGCAGCGAAAAGTCTCAAGACAAGGTGCTAGCTGGGCAATCGTCACGATTGAAGATTTAGAAGGTGCAATCGACGCGCTATTTTTCTCAAATACTTACAACCAATATGCAATGTCATTGGTCGAAGATCGCATCGTTAAAGTTCGTGGTCGTGTTGATTGGCGAGAAGAAAATATTCGCTTCACTGCCATGGAATTAAATTCGATTGATGTATCACAAGGACCGGTTGGTCCACTAACAATTTCGGTATCGGCAGCAACCTGCACACCACCAATGATTGAACGGATGAAAGAAATCCTCCGGTCACATCCTGGGAAACGAGAAGTGCATTTGCAAGTAGATGATCACGGAAAGCGGACCATGATGAAACTCGGGGTACAGGTCACGTCATCGCCATCGTTAAGCGCAGATTTGAAAGCTGTATTAGGCCCAAATTGTTTAGCGAGTAATTAACAAATTTGCGTAGACTTGACTCGTGGCAATCCGTCGAGTCGACTTAAGTGGCAGAAAAAGCGTTCGGCTCGCTAAATCAGAAATTAATTCTCTAATACCGCGGGCTGCGTTAGATATTGAAGCAGCTACTAAGGCCATTGCTCCAATTTTAGAAAAAGTGCGAACCGGAAATGAGTCCGAAATTCTAAATTTAGGAGTTGAATTTGATGGCATTAAAGCTCCAGCTCTGCGGGTACCTAAATCAGAACTAACTAAGGCTTTAACAGAGTTAGATCCATCGGTACGGCAGGGCTTGGAAATTGCGATTGCGCGAATTAGAAAAGTTCACGAAAATCAAATCCAAAAAGAGAAAATTACAATTGTCGAACCAGGCGCAACCGTTACTGAACGCTGGATTCCAGTAGATCGAGTTGGACTTTATGTTCCTGGCGGCAAAGCTGTGTATCCAAGTAGCGTCATTATGAATGTGGTCCCAGCTCAAATCGCTAACGTTTCGCAAATTGCGGTCGCATCACCACCTCAGGTAAGTAACAATGGTTGGCCCAATAAAACCATTTTGGCCGCATGTGAACTTCTTGGCATCGATGAGGTTTACTCAATTGGTGGCGCCGGAGCAATCGCGCTATTTGCTTACGGTTTGCCAAATCAAATTGAAAAATGTGATTTGGTGACTGGGCCAGGAAATATCTATGTAGCTGCCGCAAAGCGCGCATTGCGAGGATTAATTGGTATTGATTCTGAGGCAGGCCCAACCGAAATTGCAATCATCGCAGATGATTCCGCGATTGCAACTGATGTAGCGGCTGACTTAATTAGCCAAGCCGAGCATGACACCATCGCAGCTTCAGTCTTAATTACAGATTCAATTAAATTAGCCGATGATGTGGCCAGAGAATTAGATCAGCGTTCAAGAAACACAAAACATTCTGAACGAATTCAAACTGCTCTTAGTGGTCAACAATCTGCAATCGTATTAGTAGCCGATCTCGAAATGGCAGTCGACGTTGCGAATGGCTATGCGGCCGAACATTTAGAGATTCAAACAAAGAACGTTGAAGTTGTTGCAAAATCAATTAAGAATGCTGGGGCAGTATTTATCGGTCGATTCACGCCGGTTTCGTTAGGTGATTATGCTGCGGGATCGAACCATGTACTGCCTACTGGTGGTTGCGCCTGTCATTCCAGCGGATTGTCTGTGCAGACTTTTTTGCGCGGCATTAACTTTGTTGAGTATTCAAAAGAAAGTTTTGAAAAAATTCTTCCCACGGTTGTAACGCTGGCTAACGCTGAAGATTTGCCAGCACACGGTGAAGCGATGACGGCACGTCTGGATAAATCATGAACTGGCCGGATTGGTTACCACTTAGACCTGCACTAAAACCAATGAGCCCTTACGGGGCACCGCAGTTAGTTGCAAGGGTTCGAATCAATACTAATGAAAATCCTTATGGACCTTCTGATGAATTAATAAAGACCATGTTGAAGCGAATTAGTGAAGTCGCCGGTTCGCTTAATCGATATCCCGATCGCGATGCAATCCAATTGCGGAATAAATTAGCGGATTATTTAGGTCATGACTTGAAACTTGAAAATATTTGGGCAGCTAATGGGTCTAATGAAATTATTCAATCCATATTTCTTGCCTTTGGCTCTGGTAGCGCGATTGGTTTCACCCCTTCATATTCCATGCACCCGATAATTGCTAAAGTCACCGGAGTCGATTGGGTAGACGGAAAACGTCGCCCCGATTTTTCATTTGATTTAGATTCTGCAATTACAGAAATTTCAAAACTCAAACCAAAGTTGGTATTTATTACCACACCAAATAATCCAACTGGCGAAGCGATAAAAATATCAGAGATTGAAAAATTAGCCATCGAGGCAAAACAAATTAGCGCACTATTAGTAGTCGACGAGGCTTACGCTGAATTTTCGAGCGAACCGTCGGCAATTACTTTGCTGGGCAAATACCCAAATATCTTAGTTTTAAGAACTATGAGTAAAGCATTTGCTTTTGCGGGCGCCCGACTTGGATATCTAGTCGCAGAGAAAACTGTTATTTCGGCTTTGCAGTTAGTTCGATTGCCATATCACTTAAGTTCGTTAACGCTCGCGGCCGCCGAAGTTGCGCTCGATTATCGAGACGAACTTTTGGCAACAGTCTCAGAATTGGTAAATCAACGCAATTCACTAGCTGATCAATTGACAAAACTTGGGTTGATGGTCGCACCAAGCAGTTCCAATTTTTTATTATTCAGTGGCTTCAACGACGATTCAAATTCGCTATGGGAGAAATTAATGAAAGCGGGGGTTCTTATCCGAGATGTAGGATTGCCTGGTTATTTGCGAGTAACAGTAGGCACGGCCTCTGAAAACGAAGAATTCATAGCTGCATTAAAAGCAGTCCTTAGGTGAGGAAAACATGCGCAAAGCTAAAGTAGAACGCAAAACAAAAGAGTCAGAAGTTCTAGTTGAATTAAATATTGATGGCTCTGGACAAATTTCTGTCGAAACAGGCGTCCCATTCTTCGACCACATGCTAAGCCAATTAGGTAAGCATTCAGGTTTTGATTTAACTGTAAAAACAAAAGGTGATGTCGATGTCGATTCACATCACACCGTCGAAGATACTTCATTAGCATTTGGCCAAGCTCTACGTGAAGCACTTGGTGACAAATCTGGAATTCGTCGCTTTGGCGATGCGATGGTTCCGCTAGATGAAGTTTTAGTACAAGCAGCCGTTGATCTATCAGGTCGACCATATTTAGTGCACCGGCAACCTGAAATTGTCGAACTTATTGGAACCTTTGATACAACTTTAGGTAAACATATTTGGGAATCAATTGTTGCTGAAGCTCGGATAGCACTGCATATTCGGGTTTTAGAAGGCCGGAACGCACACCATGTGTTTGAAGCTCAGTTTAAGGCAGTTGCAAGAGCGCTCCGAGATGCGGTGACGCTTGATGGAAAAGTTTCTGGTGTTCCATCAACTAAAGGCGTGCTTTGATTGCAATTCTGGATTATGGATCTGGAAATTTAAGATCGGCAGAGCGAGCATTTCAAAAAACTACTGAAAATGTAATAGTCACCTCTGATTCAAAATTGGCATTGGATGCCGAAGGTTTAGTAGTACCAGGTGTTGGTGCATTTGAAAGTTGCATGTTGGGCTTAAAAAAGGCGAATGGCTTAGAAATAATTCAAACAAGAATTGAAAACAGCGCCCCAATTTTTGGAATATGCATTGGAATGCAAGTGCTATTTGAATCAGGAACAGAGAATGGCAACCATGAGGGAATTGGAGTACTTCCGGGTCAGGTTTCCAAATTACCTGCCAAAGTTCTACCTCATATGGGTTGGAATACCGTGAATATCATGGGTGAATCAAAACTTTTTAAAGGTATCGAAAATGAAAGATTTTATTTTGTTCACTCCTACGCGGTTACAAAGTTCAATTTTGAAATTCAGGCGATCTCAGATTACGAGGGAAAGTTTCTTGCGGCAGTTGAATCAGGAGTAATTAGCGCAACCCAATTCCATCCGGAAAAGAGTGGCGCAGCCGGTTTAAAATTAATCGAAAATTGGGTTGTAAGTTTATGAAGCTTGAAATACTTCCAGCAGTTGATGTTAAAGCAGGTCAAGCAGTTCGATTAGTGCAGGGTGCGTTAGGAAGTGAGTCAAATTATGGTTCACCGATTGATGCTGCGCTAGATTTTCAAAAAGCCGGCGCAGAGTGGATTCATTTAGTTGATCTAGACGCTGCCTTTGGTACCGGGAGTAATTCTGAAATTTTGTCACAAGTCATTAGAAAGTTAGATATCAAAGTAGAACTTTCTGGTGGAATTCGCGATGACGAATCATTGGAACGAGCGTTAAAAACAGGATGTCGCCGAATCAATTTAGGAACCGCAGCTTTGGAAAATCCGGAGTGGACTGCTCGGGTAATTTCTGAATTTGGTGATCGGATTGCAGTCGGACTTGATGTGCGCGGTCGCACGTTAGCTGCTCGTGGTTGGACCAAAGATGGCGGAGATTTATTTGAAACTATCTCCCGACTAGATCAGTCAGGTTGCGCCAGATATGTTGTAACTGATGTTACAAAGGACGGAACACTTGCTGGACCGAATTTACAACTTCTTCGCGATGTTTGTGGGGCGACTAATAAACCAATCGTGGCCAGTGGTGGCGTTGCTTCATTGGATGATCTAGTTTCATTAAAGAATTTGGTAGAAATTGGCGTAGAAGGCGCAATCGTTGGAAAAGCACTATATGCCGGTGCGTTTACTCTCAAACAAGCGCTCGAGACTGTTTCGTAATGGCGCTCTCTGTTCGAATCATTCCGTGCCTGGATGTAACCGATGGTCGGGTAGTAAAGGGTATAAATTTTACGAATTTGGTGGATGCAGGAGATCCAGTTGAGCTTGCGGAAATTTACAATCGCGAAGGTGCCGACGAATTAACTTTCCTAGATATTTCTGCAAGTAGTTCTAATCGAAGAACTACTTTAGAAATTGTTCGCAAAACTGCCGAAACGGTATTTATACCTTTAACAGTTGGTGGCGGAATTAGAACTGCAGATGATGTTGACCAATTATTACGCGCCGGTGCCGACAAGATCAGCGTTAACACCGCTGCGATTGACCGGCCGGAATTAATCAAGGAAATCTCGAACCACTTTGGATCGCAAGTTCTGGTGTTATCGGTGGATGCACGTAGATCGCGAATCGGTTATGAAATAACAACTCACGGTGGACGAAATGGCACTGGCATTAACGCGCTGGAATGGATTGAACGAGCCTGTGAATTGGGAGCTGGCGAAATTCTTTTAAATTCGATGGATGCCGATGGGACTCGCGCAGGTTATGACATCGGAATGATTACCGATGTTCGCCCAATCTGCCCAGTTCCATTAATCGCTTCTGGCGGCGCAGGAAACCTAGAAGATTTCGCACATGCTCTTGATGCCGGCGCAAATGCGCTCCTTGCTGCAAGTGTTTTCCATTTTGGTACCTATCGCATCAAAGATGTGAAGCGTTATTTATCTCAGCAAGGATATTTAGTGCGCGAGAGTTCTGGCGCTTAGGGCAGAATTAGCAGATGGAGCTGCGAGCCGAAGTTCGAAAAATATTAAACGAACGCGGTGGCTTAATCCCAGCAATTGCTCAGGACAATAAAAGTGGCAAAGTCTTGATGTTGGCATGGATGAACGAAGAAGCGCTTGAACGAACTATCCAGACTGGCAAGGCGACATATTGGAGCCGGAGCCGAAATGAACTTTGGGAAAAAGGAGCGACTTCAGGAAACACCCAAGAAGTTACTGAAATTTCGATTGATTGTGATGGCGATTCC
>JBEGQQ010000115.1:0-2862 GCA_041180925.1 Actinomycetota bacterium | reverse complement strand
CGGCTTATTAAATGGATCATCGGGGTGCGCTTTTGAAAGCGACATCGCCATATCCATGTAATTAACTTGTTCTTCTTCGCATGCTAAAAAGATTGGCATCACAAAACGCGGATCTACCGCGTTCACCACAATATCGGGAGCTGCTTTACGAATGAGAGCGCGAATCGAGTTCACATCAGAGGCATCCACCTCCTCCGCAGAGAATCGTGGGTCTTTTACCTTTGTTACGGCTGCTTGAGCTCTGGACAGACTGCGATCTGCAACGACCATCGAAGTAATAAATGGTCTACGTGATGCGATATTTGCGATTGCACTGCCAACTCCGCCTGCGCCGATAACGAGCGCTTTCATGGGTGGCCTTTCATTCTTAGTTATGCGCGCTTGAATTAAGCGCGTTAAGGGAAGGCTATCTCTACCGATAACCTTTGCCAAGTAACTTCGCTGTTGAAGTACTCACGTCCCCGTAGCTCAGTGGATAGAGCAACCGCCTCCTAAGCGGTAGGTCGCAGGTTCAACTCCCGCCGGGGACACTTTTGTTTTACAAAGTTTACGAAAAAACTACAGTCCTTCGACCAACTAAAAATATTCTATCTTCAGCGTAATTTTTTACCGCACGAGATAAAACTCGACGTTCAATATCTCGACCAAGTGCAATTAATTGTTCTGGAGTTGCAGCATGATTAACTTGAGCAACATCTTGATCAATTATTGGACCTTCATCTAAGGCTTCAGTAACAAAGTGTGCAGTTGCGCCAATAATTTTTACGCCTGCTGCATGAGCTTGATGATATGGCTTTGCACCTTTGAAACCTGGCAAAAACGAATGATGAATATTGATGATCCGGCCGCTGAATTTTTTGCACAGCTCTGGGCTAAGAATCTGCATGTAACGTGCGAGCACAATGAAATCAATTGCATTCTTGGCCACCATCTCTGTGATTGCCGCTTCATCATTTCCATTTAATTTCACAAACTTAATTCCGTGACTTTCGACCAAGCTGCGCAAGTCGTCATGATTTGAGGCAACAACTGGGATTTCAACTGGGAGCTCTTCAAGTTCCAAAAGATAAAGTAGATCACGTAAGCAGTGGCTTTCTTTTGTCACCAATACCAATGCCTTTGGCTTCTCTTCGAATGAGCGAATTTTTAATGACGGCGCAAATTTTGCAAGTCCAGTTTCCAAAATCTTTCGTGCTTCTGCCAAAGATTTATCAGATTCAAATCTGGTTCGCATTACAAATGTATTGGTATTTGGATCGGTGAATTGTTGGTTCTCGATGATGTTTCCACCCGAAGCCAAAATGGCAGTCGTCATTGCATGCACAATGCCTGGTTGGTCTTCGCATTGAAGCGTGGCAATTAAATCCATTGGGGAAGTCTACGTTTGATTAGTGGTCTAAGGTAAATCGACGTAGGAATTTCGGAGCCCACCAGTTGAACTCCCCAAATAATTTCATTAGCGCTGGCACCAAAAATGCACGAACTAATGTTGCATCTAGTAGTACGGCAAATGCAGTGCCAAGTCCCATCAATTTGATTGGCGTTACTCCGCTGGTTACGAACGAAGCAAAAACAACTGCCAAAATCAGCGCCGCAGCAGTGATGATTCGTGCAGATTTTTGAAGTCCAAATGCAACCGAGTCTTCGTTATTTTTACCAGCTAAATGTTCTTCTTTAATTCTAGATAGTAAGAAAAGTTCGTAGTCCATTGATAATCCAAAGACAACGACAGCTACTAAAATCGAGGTACCGATATCTAGAGAACCAGTAGTTGTGAAGTCACCAATAATATTTTTAAAGTGACCGCCAATGAAGACATACGAGAGCACTCCAAGCGTTGCACTTAATGAAAGACCATTTAATACAACGGCTTTAATTGGCAAAATTAATGAATTTGTAAAGATGAATAACAAAATAAAGACGCTGATTACAATCCACAATAAAGCCCACGGCACTGCCGAATAAATTCCATCTTGCGAATCGGTAAAATCGGCAGCAGGTCCACCAACTAAAGTTCCGCTCGGCGCCGGCAGTTTTCGAATTTCATGGATTAAATCCCTAGCCTCGAGCGATCTTGAGCTCATGCTCTGAATTGCTTGAATCCGTAAATCTTCGCCATATTTTTGAATCGGATTTACCCGAACAATGCCGTCAATTTTTGCTAATTCAGTTGCATAATTTTCCGCTGCAGCCAATTTTGATGCACCATTTTTAATAATAATTTCGATTGGTGAACTTTCCTGTCCAGGAAAACGTTCCTGCAAAACATTGGTTGCGATTACTGCACGGTCATTTTTAGGAAGCACTCGCACATCAGTTTGGGCAAAAACTACATCCTTTATCGGAATTGTTAACACGCCCAAAATTGCGACACAAACTAGTACAACGGAAACTGGCCGCCTCATTACAAAGCGAGCTGTTTTTGCCCAGCCACCATCACTCTTTGGTTTCAAAACATTTTTTCGAACCGTACCTTTATCAATTCGATGTCCCAGCAATTTAAAAACTGCTGGCAGCGGAATCAAGGCGCCCACGATTGCCAAAGAAACAACTGCAATTCCGGCATAGCCAAAAGATTTTAAGAATGAAAGCGGAAAAACCACCATTGAACCTAAAGTTACCGCAACGGTTAATCCGGAATAGAAAACTGTTTTCCCAGCAGTCTTAACCGTATTTATAACGGCTTCATCAACTGATTTACCATGATGTATCTCTTCTCGGAAACGATTGACCATTAATAATGAGTAATCGATACCCAAACCAAGACCCATACCGGTAATTAGATTTAGCGCAAAGACACTGACATTTGTAAAGCTTGTAATCAAAAGCAAGATAAAAAACGAACCAAGAATTGCACTAACG
>JBEGQQ010000114.1:0-2999 GCA_041180925.1 Actinomycetota bacterium | reverse complement strand
AACGTGAGATACGAACCCGGCTCCAATACCAACTGAGATGCTGTAAGTGAATGGCATCAAAATGATTGTAAGGAAAGCTGGGATTGCAATTCCTAAGTCATTCCAATCAATGTCCTTCACTTGGGTCATCATCAAAAAGCCAACGATTACGAGCGCTGGGGTAGCGGCTTCGTAAGGAATCACGGCAACAATTGGTGATAAGAATGTTGTGAGCAGGAAGCAAATACCAGTAACAATGGATGCCAATCCGGTACGAGCACCTTCTCCTACACCTGCAGCTGATTCGATGTAAGAGGTATTAGAAGAAATACCGCTTGCGCCACCGGCCATAGCTGCAACTGAGTCAACAAAGAGAATCTTGTTGTTATTCGGAACATTTCCCTCGCGATCAATCAGATTTGCTTCATGACCAATGGCCGTTACGGTTCCAACGGTGTCGAAGAAATCTGAAAGAAGTAAGGTAAATACGAGCAAGATCGCTGAAATTGCGCTGATCCGACTAAATGATCCTAATAGATTGAACTCACCTAGCAAATCAAACTTAGGGGTCGCAACCAATTTATCTGGTAACGCTGGGACATTTAAGCCCCAACCCTTTGGGTTCACTTTGTCCGGTGCAACGAAATTAGGACCAATTTTGAAGGCATTTTCAACAATAATGGCAAGGACAGTTGCCGACGCAATTCCAATTAGAAGAGCGCCTTTGACCTTTCGTACCATCAATGCGATTATCAAAATTAAGCCGAGGATAAATACCACGATTGGCCAACCGACAAGGTTTCCACCATCGCCAAGTTGAACCGGTACCGGGCCAGAACTTGTGCGGCGTACGAAACCTGAATCAACTAAGCCGATAAGAGCGATGAATAGGCCAATACCTACCGAAATCGCGTACTTAAGTTGTTGTGGAACTGCCCTGAATACTGCAGTGCGAAAACCAGTTAGAACTAGAACGGTGATTATTAAACCTTCTAGAACAACTAGGCCCATAGCATCAGCCCAAGTCATCTTCGTAGCAATTCCGTATGCAACGAAGCTATTTAGACCAAGGCCAGTAGCAAGCGCTAACGGAAAGTTTCCGACAACGCCCATCAGGATAGTTAGGACTCCAGCAATCAATGCGGTTGCTGCAGCAATTAGCGGCAAGTTAGGCGCGTCTCCGCCACCTAAAAACTTCCCATCTGCATCTTTTACAAATCCCAAGATCAGTGGATTTAAGGCAACGATGTAGGCCATGGTGAAGAAGGTGACGAACCCGCCACGAATTTCACGTCCTATCGTTGATCCACGCTCGGAGATTTTGAAGTAGGAATCGAGCATTTTTACCTCTCTGTTTTTTTACGGGGGTGTTTTCGACCCCGGCGGCAAGCCAACCGCGTGAAAAAGAGGGGAAGGAACTTGAGAGGCCAACCTATCTCTTACTAGTTAGTTAATCGGGAAACGACACCGATCGAAATCGCGATTGATTGGCCAATAAAGAGCGCAAATATTGCTGTTCCGAGACCAACGTGGCCACCAAGTAGCCAACCACTTATCAGGGCTGCCATTTCAATTGTTAAGCGAATTCTTGAAATTCGAATATTAAATCTATGGTGCAGAGCGGTCATTAAGCCATCGCGCGGTCCTGATCCAAGACCGCAGGTAATATAAAAAGCGCTGCCAATTCCAACTAGGAACACTCCAATAAACGCAAAAATAATTCCGAGAAGAAAATCATTAGTCTTCGGAAAATAGTTCAATCCAATTTGGATCGCCACTGCAATTACAACAATATTTGCCAATGTACCAAAACCAGGTTTTTCTCTAAGTGGAATCCAAAATAAGAGCACTACGGTACTTATCAAGAATGTTGCTAAACCAATCGAGATCCCAGTATTAAGCGAAATGCCTTGAGCAAGAACGGTCCAAGGAGCATTACCAATATTTGAATTTACAATTATGGAATCGCCGAAACCAAATATCGTTAAACCAAATATCAAAATAAAGAATCGCGAGAAATTTAACTGCCATTTTGAATTTGCAGTCCACGGCATTCGGGGGATGGTTCGGTGCGGTCGAAAGAAATCAGCTAAGGATTTAAAGAATTCCGACATTTCGAAACCTTATCAGGTAGCCTTCGTAGGTGGAGATTACCTATTTTCAAGCAATTCTTACTGGCTTGATTCAAGGCATTACAGAATTATTTCCAATCTCGAGCTTAGGGCATGCGGTTTTAATTCCGGCCTGGGTTGGTGGCTCCTGGCGAGAATTCACAACTAATCCCGATTCGCCATATTTGGCGTTTACTGTTGCTTTACATCTTGCAAGCTCATTAGCTCTGTTTCTAATATTTCGAAAGAGATGGTTCGCACTAATAGGTGGTGGAATCAATTCCCTCCGGGGTAAAAGAAGTAATAGTTCAAAAATATTTTGGCGAATAGTCATCGGAACGATTCCAGTTGCCGCAATAGGATTTGCGTTCGAAAGTGAATTAAGAGATTTGTTTGCTCGTCCAGAATTTTCTGCGGTATTTTTAACGATCAATGGATTGATTTTATTTACAGTTGAAAAGTTGACTAGTAAAACCTCTAAATCCAAAGTTAACGAAAATGAAGATGCTGAGTTACTGCAAAATATAACGATACCGGTAGCAATCACGATTGGTTTTGGTCAATCACTGGCACTCTTCTCCGGAATTAGTCGATTCGGAATCACAATGAGCGCAGGGCTGTTGCGAAAATTGTCCCACCATGTTGCTTCCGATTACGCATTTCTTTTGGCACTTCCGGTAATTCTTGGCGCTGGGATCTTAAAAGTGCCTGATTTATTTGATTCTAAGTATCAGCAACTTTATGGTCCGATAATTATCGGTTCAATCATTTCTTTTATTGCCACCTACTTTTCGGTTTCATTTTTAGTCAGATGGTTTAAAACAAAAACGCTTTACCCGTTTGCGATCTATTGCCTAATTTTCGGTTCGATTTCAGTGATTAGGTTTGCCTTCTAATGTTTCCGGGCAT
>JBEGQQ010000113.1:0-10168 GCA_041180925.1 Actinomycetota bacterium | reverse complement strand
ATTTGACTGAATCCATGAAGCGAGCAATCGATGAAACCAATCGCAGACGGGCGAAGCAAATCGTATACAACACTGAACGTGGCGTTGATCCACAACCATTGCGGAAGAAGATTTCGGACATAACTGAATTAATTGCAAAGGAGAGCGAGGACACTTCGATTCTATTAGCCGGCAAGAAAATCACAGCTCCGGATATTGGCTTGGAGATTGCCAGCGGCACTTCATTGCCGCGACAAGAATTGATGGCCTTGATAGGCTCCTTAACTGATCAAATGCAAGCTGCGGCAGCAGATCTTCAATTTGAGCTAGCGGCAAGACTTAGGGACGAGATTAAAGATCTCAAACGTGAACTTAGAAACATGGAAAATGCAGGAGCCTAGATGACCGAAAAGTTGATTGTTCGTGGTGCCCGCGAGCACAACTTAAAGAATGTTTCGATCGAACTTCCACGAAATAGTCTGGTTGTATTTACGGGTTTATCTGGCTCCGGTAAATCTTCTTTAGCATTTGACACAATATTTGCCGAAGGCCAGCGTCGATATGTTGAATCATTATCGGCATATGCCAGACAATTTTTGGGGCAGATGGATAAGCCGGATGTTGATTTCATTGAAGGCCTATCGCCAGCAGTTTCAATTGATCAAAAATCCACTAATCGAAATCCACGATCCACTGTCGGGACTATCACTGAAGTTTATGACTATCTTCGACTGTTATTTTCAAGAGCCGGCCGACCACATTGCCCAAAATGCGGAGCCGAAGTTACCCGCCAAACTCCACAAGCAATTGTCGATCAAATCTTGGCGTTATCTGCTGGCACAAAATTTCAAGTGTTGGCACCAATTGTGCGTGCGCGCAAAGGTGAATTCATTGATCTATGGGGAGAATTAACTACCCAAGGTTTCTCCCGTGCGCGAGTCGATGGGAAAACCATCCAATTAACCGAACCACCTAAGTTAAAAAAACAAGAGAAACACACCATCGAAGTTGTTGTTGATCGATTATCTGTAAAGCCGGAATCAAAATCTCGAATCACGGATTCAATCGAGACGGCGCTAAAACTGGCGAATGGAATCGTGATCTTGGATGTAATCGATGGCGACGAGTTAGTCTTTAGCGAACATTTGGCTTGTCATGATTGTGGTCTCTCTTTTGAGGAGTTTGAGCCGCGCAGTTTCTCCTTTAATTCACCTTTCGGCGCCTGCCCTGAATGCACTGGAATCGGTTCAAAATTAGAAGTAGATCAAGAATTAGTAATTCCAAATGATTCGCTTTCAATTAACGATGGCGCTATTGCTCCCTGGTCGAGTGGTACAAGCAGTGAATATTTCAATCGGTTATTAGAAGGATTAGCTGCAGATGTTAAATTCTCATTAGACACTCCCTGGAAACGAATATCTGAAAAAGCTAAGGATGCAATTCTTCATGGCTACGAGTACGAAGTTCATGTTAAATTCAAAAATCGATATGGTCGAGTTCGAAACTATTCGACTGGCTTCGAAGGGGTTATTCCATTTATCGAACGTCGCCACGCCGAAACAGATAGCGATTACAGCCGGGATAAATATGAAGCATATATGCGTGAAACTCCGTGTCCGGCGTGTAAAGGTGCGCGGTTAAAACCTGAAATTCTTGCTGTAACCATCGGTGGAAAATCAATTTCAGAGGTATGTGAATTATCTATTGCCGATTGTGCAACATTTTTGAAAGAGATCAAGTTAAACGATCGAGAAATGAAAATTGCTGAACGGGTTTTGAAAGAAGTTCATGCTCGGTTAGGTTTCCTGCTAGATGTCGGATTAGATTATTTAACTTTAGCCAGAGCTGCCGCGACTTTATCGGGCGGAGAAGCTCAAAGAATTCGTTTAGCCACCCAAATTGGTTCTGGTTTAGTCGGAGTGCTTTATGTATTGGACGAACCAAGTATTGGGTTACATCAGCGTGACAATCGACGATTAATCGAAACTTTAACAAGGTTGCGAAATCTGGGTAATACCTTGATTGTGGTCGAACATGATGAAGAAACAATTAGAACAGCTGATTGGATTGTAGATATCGGACCGGGCGCAGGCGAGCACGGTGGAAAAGTTGTCGTATCTGGCAATTACGAATCGCTCATCTCTAATAAAGAATCCATAACTGGCGCATATCTTTCGGGACGAAGAGCAATTGAAATTCCTAAAAAACGACGCCCAATAGATCCAAAGCGCATATTAACGGTAAAGGGTGCTCGAGAAAATAATCTAAAAGATATCGAAGTTGATATCCCACTCGGGGCTTTCGTCGCCGTAACGGGCGTTAGTGGTTCCGGCAAATCAACTTTGGTAAATGACATTCTCTATTCAACATTGGCGAATAAATTAAATGGCGCCCGCATTGTTCCTGGTCGCCACAAGAGTGTTCTTGGCGTAGATTTATTAGACAAGGTTGTGCACGTTGATCAATCGCCAATTGGTAGAACGCCACGTTCAAATCCAGCAACCTACACTGGAGTTTTCGATAAAGTTCGAGCTCTTTTTGCTGAAACAACAGAGGCGAAAGTTCGTGGCTACCAACAAGGTCGATTTTCTTTTAACGTAAAAGGTGGCCGATGCGAAAATTGTGCTGGCGATGGCACCATCACCATCGAAATGAACTTTCTCCCTGATGTTTATGTACCCTGCGAAGTTTGTCATGGCGCGAGATATAACCGTGAAACTTTAGAAGTTCATTACAAAGGCAAAACGATTGCCGAAATTTTGGATCTACCAATCGAGGAGGCGCATGCCTTCTTTGAATCTGTCCCTGCAATTGCTCGATATCTAAAAACGTTATGCGACGTTGGCCTTGGTTATGTGCGGCTAGGGCAGTCGGCTCCAACGCTATCTGGTGGCGAAGCGCAACGGGTTAAATTAGCAACGGAACTGCAGCGCCGATCTACAGGTCGAACCATCTATGTTCTCGATGAACCAACTACCGGATTACATTTTGAAGATGTAAATAAATTGCTGGTAGTTCTAAATCGTTTGGTCGATGGCGGAAATACCGTTGTAGTTATTGAACATAATCTGGATGTAATTAAGTCGGCCGACTGGGTAATCGATATGGGCCCAGAGGGTGGCCATCGAGGCGGGGAAGTAGTTGCAACTGGAACGCCTGAATCGGTCGCAAAGGTGTCAGCCAGTTTTACTGGCAAATTCTTAAAAGAAATTTTGGCAAGCAACCGCAAGGCAAAATAATGCCAGCTAGTTTTAAACCTGAAAACATTCCGGCTGAGCCAGGTGTTTATCGGTTTTATGACAAAGATGATCAAATTCTTTATGTAGGTAAAGCGCTGAATTTGAAAAATCGACTTAGTTCATACTTTCAAGGCAATCTGCCCGAACGAACTGATCGAATGGTAACTCAAGCTACAAGAGTTGATTGGACGATTGTCGATTCAGAAATTGAGGCGCTACAACTCGAATTTTCTTGGATTAAGCAATATCGACCACCATTTAACGTCAGGTTTCGGGATGATAAAAGTTATCCATATTTGGCTCTTTCGGTTAATGAGAAATTTCCCAAATTATTTATAACCAGAAGAGAGCGAGTCAAAGGAATCAACTATTACGGCCCTTACATCCAGCCACGGGCTTTGCGATCCACTTTTGACACCTTATTGAAAATCTTTCCAGTTCGTAGCTGCACTAACTCAAATTTCGACCGAGCGAAAAATAATAAACGTCAATGTTTGCTAGGTGATATCGGAAAATGTGCCGCGCCTTGTGTTGGTTGGATTGATGAAACTGGCCATCGAGAAATTGTTAAAAAGTTGGATAAATTCCTTTCGTCCGGAAGTCATGATTTGGTCCCATTACTTACTAACGAAATGAATGAAGCGAGCAAGAACCAAGAGTTCGAACGAGCCGCTAGATTGCGCGATCAAATTTCTGCTTTGGAAACTTCTCTCGAATCAAGCGACGCAGCGCTCTCAGAGACGATAAATGCAGATGTGGTTTCACTTTATTCAGAGGGGCTGCATACGGCAGCTTCAATTTTCAAGGTAAGAGCTGGTGCAATCCGCGGCTCAAGAAGTTGGGTGTTGAATCAGAAGGAAGTTCTCGAAGATGAAGACGAAATAACACCACTACTTCTTGACATTTATTCAAATGAAACCGATCGTCCATCGGAATTGATAGTTAATCGAAAACCTGATGAATCAATTGGCGAACTTTTGAAAATTAACATCAAGGTACCCCAGCGCGGTGAAAAATTTGACCTTTCTAAGACGGTAGAACGAAATGCCAGGTATGCCTTAGTTCAATATTTAAGTAAACGCTCGAAGGATGCAGCGGTTAGTGGTCGAGCACTAACCCAGTTACAAGAGGCGCTGAATTTGGAGAGCGCGCCGCTTAGAATCGAATGTTTTGATATTTCAAATATATCTGGGACAACTGTCGTTGCCTCCATGGTGGTTTTTGAGGATGGGCAAGCGAAAAAGAGTGATTATCGAAGGTTCATAATCAATCGTGGTCCAGGACCGATCGATGACTCTAGATCAATGCATCAGGTAATAACTCGTAGAATGAAAAGATGGCTACAAGATCAAGAAGCTGAAATTGGTGAAACACCTGGCAAGTTTTCGTATACTCCAAATTTGATTGTTGTTGACGGCGGAATTCCGCAAGTTAATGCTGCCGAACGCGCATTGTTAGAACTCGGGATTTCTGATTTACCATTAATTGGTTTAGCAAAGCGGTTAGAAGAGGTTTGGTTACCGCATGCCAAAACTCCAATCATGTTGCCTCGAAATAGCGATGGGCTTTATTTGTTGCAACAACTCAGGGATGAGGCTCATCGTTTTGCGATTACATTCCATCGCTCGCGGAGATCCAAATTAATGCTTGAATCGGTTTTGGACGAGGTGGCAACGCTTGGTCCAGCGCGGCGTGCAGCTCTGCTAGATCGATATGGTTCAGTGGCAGCAATTAAAAAAGCCTCCGTTGAAGATATCGCAAAAACTCCAGGAATCGGCGACCGGTTGGCGCAAAATATTCGTGACCATCTTCTTGCTAGTTATGAAAAAGTTGATATGGAAACCGGAGAGATTTTAGATGCTTGACACCCAAGGCATGATGTGGCCATGAGCGAACGTAAAGTATTAATCCTGACTGGAATGTCCGGTGCTGGTCGATCGACGGTAGCGCATGCATTAGAAGATTCTGGATGGTACGTAGTTGATAATTTACCGCCGGCGCTGTTACCAGATTTACTTACCAAAAGTGAAAGTGTGCCGGCATTAGCAGTGGTGGTTGACGTTCGCGGTGGCAAATTTTTCGATGACTTAAATAGCGCTCTGGAAACATTAAATACAAAATCACTTTCATATCAATTACTATTTTTAGACGCCAGCGATCAAGCGTTGGTCCAAAGATTTGAAGCCACTCGTAGGCCGCATCCGCTTCAAAAAGATGATCGAATTTTAGATGGAATTTTGCGGGAGCGAACCAAATTAGAGAATTTGAGAGCATCAGCCGATGTGGTAATTGATAGCAGTGGATTAAATGTGCATCAACTTGAAAAAAGAGTTGCTGAAACTTTTGGCGGGGGAAGCAACCCATCAATTCGAATAAATGTTTTAAGTTTCGGCTACAAATATGGCATCCCAGTAGATGCAGATTTGGTCCTAGATTGCAGATTCATTCCTAACCCACACTGGGTTCCAGAACTTAGACAATTAACTGGATTGACAGCCGACGTAGCAAATTACGTATTTGATCAACCTGAAGTAACCGAAGTGGTCGATAAGTATGTGGGATTGCTTAAAACTTTAAGCAAAGGTTACCTACGAGAAGGAAAGAAATTTGTCACTTTGGCAGTTGGCTGCACAGGTGGAAAACATCGCAGCGTTGCGATAGCTGAAAAAATAGCAACCGAACTCAATAAAACCGAGATTTCAACTAAAGCGATTCACCGAGATCTTGGTCGGGAATAACTCTTAATGGAGTTCTTGGATTTCAGACAACTAAAAGTTGTAGCACTCGGTGGTGGACACGGTTTGGCGGCAACTCTTTCGGCGTTACGACAACTGACTTCGGAAATAACTGCAGTGGTTACGGTTGCCGATAATGGTGGTTCGAGTGGACGATTGCGTCAGGAATTTTCAATCATGCCGCCAGGTGATTTAAGAATGGCGTTAACCGCTTTATGTAGCGACGATGAATGGGGTCGAAGCTGGGCTGAAATATTGCAATATCGATTTACAAGTGAAGGTGAATTAAATGGCCACGCAATCGGAAATTTACTTTTAGCAGCGCTTTGGGATCGGGACGCGGATACGGTCGCTGGTTTGGATCGAGTTGGTTCATTACTTCGCGTGGTCGGTCGAGTTTTACCGATGGCATCAGAACCATTGGAAATTGAAGGAACTTTTATAACTTCCGTTGGTCGAATCGTTGTTCGTGGGCAGAAAGAAGTTGCAACGGCAAAAGGAAAATTAGACTCAATTAAATTAATCCCCGAACGACCACATGCCCACTCAGAGACAATTTCAGCCATTTTAAATGCTGATGTCATAACGATGGGTCCAGGATCTTGGCTAACAAGCGTTCTGCCTCATTTAATGGTTCCCGCTCAACGCGAGGCGATAGCTCAAAGTAAAGCGAAAAAAATTTTGCTTCTAAATTTAGATGCGCATCCAGATATTTCTGGCGATGAATATGCCGGATATACACCTGAGGAACACCTCCAATTACTCCATTCATATGCGCCAGAAATTCGATTCGATTACGTGGTTGCTGATCAGAATGGCATCCGGGATAAAGTTGAACTTGAGACTATGGTTCGAGAAATTGGCGGAAAGCTAGTGATTTCCGACCTACGCAAGGTTCCAGGTGGAATTCATCACGATATTGGAAAATTAATTTCTACTTTCAGCCACATTTTCGAAGAAATTTTGGTTTGATACCGCCGTGGCAATGACACCAAGTGTAAAAGACGAATTAACTCGGCTAACCGTCTCGAAGCCATGTTGCCGCAAAGCTGAAGTATCTGCTTTATTGCGATTTGCTGGCGGGCTTCATGTTGTAGCTGGTCGAATTGTTGTAGAAGTTGAATTGGATGCTGCGCAATCTGCCCGTCGATTGCGAAAAGATATCTCGGAAATTTATGGCCACGAAAGCGATCTTGCTGTTATTTCATCAAGTGGATTACGCAAAGGTTCAAGATATGTAGTTCGCGTTGTCAACGATGGGGAAGCGCTTGCACGCCAAACTGGTTTAGTTGATTCAAATTCCAGACCAATTCGCGGACTGCCACCACAAGTTGTTAATGGTTCAATTTGTGACGCCGAAGCCGCATGGCGCGGCGCATTTATCGCACATGGTTCGCTTACCGAACCTGGCCGTTCCTCTTCTTTAGAAATAACCTGCCCGGGACCAGAAGCCGCTTTGGCATTAGTTGGAGCAGCGCGCCGATTGGGTATTACCGCAAAAGCGCGCGAAGTTCGAGGCGTTGATCGCGTAGTGATTCGTGATGGTGACGCCATTGGAGTTTTACTTACTCGACTTGGAGCTCATGAAAGCGTTTTGGCATGGGAAGAGCGGAGAATGCGTCGCGAAGTTAGAGCGACGGCAAATCGGTTAGCAAATTTTGACGATGCAAATTTACGTCGCTCGGCAAGAGCAGCGGTTGCCGCATCAGCGCGGGTACAACGCGCAATGGAAATTCTTGGCGAAACTATTCCAAAACATTTATTGGAAGCAGGAGAGCTTCGCGTTACTCATGGACAAGCGAGCCTTGAAGAACTTGGATCTTTAGCAACTCCGCCAATGACAAAAGATGCAATCGCCGGAAGAATTCGTAGATTATTGGCGATGGCTGATAAACGTGCGGCTGAATTAGGAATTCCAGATACTGAAGCTGGGCTTTCACCCGATTTGCTCGGCTAGTTGGCGCCGATTAAACTTAGCGTTCGTACCCCAATGTTGTGGTGGACTTCAATATTTAATTTTTAGGAGCACTCTCAGATGGCAACTCGCGTCGGCATTAATGGTTTTGGTCGTATCGGTCGCAATTTTTTTCGCGCCGCACTTAATAATCCTGCAATTGAAATCGTTGGAATCAATGATTTAACCCCAACCGCAACTTTGGCTCATTTGCTTAAATACGATTCAATTCTTGGCCGATTAGGCGTTGATGTCACGGCTGGAGAAGGTTCAATTACTGTCGGTGGCAAGACCATCAAAGTTTTTGCTGAGCGCGATCCAGGTGCGCTTCCATGGGCAAGCGTTAATGCTGATGTGGTTGTTGAATCAACCGGTATTTTTACCAAAGCCGATGATGCAAAGAAACATATCGCGGCCGGTGCGAAAAAGGTAATTATTTCTGCGCCAGCTACAGATGAAGACATCACAATCGTTATGGGCGTAAACCATGAAAAATATGACCCAGCAAACCACAACATCATTTCAAATGCTTCATGTACAACAAACTGTTTAGCGCCAGTGGCCAAGGTCCTTCAAGATAACTTTGGAATTGTTCGCGGCTTAATGACCACAGTTCACGCTTACACTAACGATCAAGTAATTCTGGATTTTCCTCATAAAGATTTGCGACGCGCCCGTGCTGCGGCAACAAATATCATTCCAACTTCAACTGGTGCGGCAAAAGCAATTTCTTTGGTGTTGCCAGAGTTAAAAGGCAAACTTGATGGATATGCACTACGCGTGCCAGTTCCAACCGGTTCGGTTACAGATTTAACTGTTGAATTAGCGAAAGAAGCTTCTGCCGAGCAAATTAATGCTGCACTTAAGGCGGCGGCAAATGGTGCGCTAAAGGGTTACTTGTACTACACCGAAGATCCAATCGTTTCCTCGGATATTGTGACCGATCCAGCATCATCAATTGTTGACGCTGGTTTAACCAAAGTAATCGGAACCACCGCTAAAGTGGTTGCTTGGTATGACAACGAGTGGGGTTATTCAAATCGATTAGTTGATTTGATTAAGTTGGTTGGCGCTAAGCTCTAATGACCAAACTTGAAGATCTCGCAGTAGCTAACAAGCGAGTTTTTCTCCGTTGTGATCTAAACGTTCCGCTCAAAGACGGTGTCATAACTGACGATGGTCGAATTCGTGCTTCAATTCCTACGATTGAATTGCTACTAAAAAATAGCGCTTCGATTGTAATTGCGGCTCACTTAGGAAGACCAAAAGGTGAGTCAAAACCAGAACTATCGCTTTCGCCAATTGCTCAACGATTATCAGAGTTATTAAATCGTCCAGTGAATTTCGCTGGGGGAATTACTGGCCCAGAAATTGAAGCTAAAGCTGCAGCACTCAAACCTGGCGAAATTTTGATGCTCGAAAATATTCGATATAGCCCAGCTGAAACAAGCAAAGATGAATCCGAGCGCCAGGTGTTTGCGAATGAATTAGCCAAATTGGCAGATCTATATGTTGGTGATGGTTTCGGTGCAGTTCACCGAAAGCACGCATCGGTATTTGATTTGGCAAAGCTACTGCCAAATGCCGCCGGAAAACTTGTGGCCGGTGAGGTAGAAGTATTGAAAAAATTAACCGTAAATCCAGAACGGCCATATGGAGTTGTATTGGGTGGCGCAAAAGTTTCAGACAAGCTTGGCGTGATTGAAAACTTGCTTGGAAAGGTAAATGTTTTGGCTATCGGTGGCGGCATGGTCTTCACCTTCTTGAAAGCCCAAGGTTTGGAAATTGGAAAGTCTCTAGTTGAAGATGAAATGATTGAGACGGTTAAGAAATTGATTCAAACAGCAAAAACTAAAGGTGTTGAATTAATTCTTCCAACCGACATTGTTGTTGCACCGGCATTTTCCGTTGATTCCCCAGCAACTTTGGTTTCGGCAGATGCAATTCCGGCTGATCAAATGGGGTTAGACATTGGTCCCGAATCAGCCAAAACATTTGCTGCAGCAATTGCTAAATGTCGAACCGTTTTTTGGAATGGTCCAATGGGGGTATTTGAATTTCCAGCATTTGCAAATGGAACTAAAGAGGTTGCAACTGCTTTGACCAGAGTATCTGGAATTTCGGTTGTTGGCGGCGGCGATTCGGCCGCAGCGGTTCGCGCTTTGGGATTTAAAGATTCGGAGTTTGGTTATATTTCTACTGGCGGCGGCGCTTCACTTGAATATTTAGAGGGTAAAGAGTTGCCGGGGCTAACGGCGCTA
>JBEGQQ010000112.1:0-4111 GCA_041180925.1 Actinomycetota bacterium | reverse complement strand
TTGCAAATGTTCTAAATATCTGGGAAACCAAGAGTTACGAAACAGGGCGCGCTATTGGCCAATTACTATTTCCAACGTATCTAGTTAATGATTCAACTTTGGCAAAAACAGATAATTGGTTGACCGGAATCGGTAAAGATGCACCTGGTGGTTTGAGGCGAATTATGAATGAAAATCGAGATTCTTTACTTCGGGCATTAAATGCGCAAAGAAATGATGCCTAATCGATTTGATCGATTGGTGCTTTTCGTTCACGACGTTTTGTAGTTCCAGCCCAAGTTAAAACCGAAATCACTATAAACAAAAAAGTCGGTGCCACGAAAAACCAAAGGGCGGTTTCAATTGCAGTCATACCTTCTCCTGGAATCATTCCAGGTTCATAAGTTGTTGCAGCAATTGCGATTGATTTAAGCATGTTCAAATCTTAAGCGGTGGCAACACCATACGGTTCCAAATATGGTATCCATTCGCGTTCGGCACGTGTGGCTCCTAGCACACGCCAAGCAGCACCAATTGGTTCGCGCGGAAGTGAACGCAATTTCCAACCCAACTCTTTCAAAATCTTGTCAGCCTTTACATGATTACAGCGATGACATGCGCTAACTACATTTTCCCAAGTATGTCCGCCGCCACGGCTACGCGGTATCACGTGGTCGATTGACGTCGCCGGCGCCGAACAATAAACACAGCGATGGTTGTCGCGAGCAAATATTGCGCGACGCGAAAGTGGCACGGCATGGCGGTATGGAATCTTTACAAATTTATTTAATTTAATTACGGCTGGCAATTCAATTTGGCCTGTTGGAAAGCGCAAAATTGTTCCGGAACTTTCAACAGTTGTTGCTCTGGAATTCAAAACCAAAATGAGCGCGCGACGATCACTTACGACACCTAGTGGCTCGTATGTTGCGTTTAAGACCAGCGTCCGCGACATAACCGCTCCTTATCCTGTGCGTGGCTCGCACCGATTGGGTTATCTTGCCCGAGAGTTCTAAAAATTTCTCGTTATTTAGGTTAATTTCTGGTGAGCCTTAGAATTACCCTCGTGCAAACGCTCCAATTAGACGAAAAGACCCAGGCGTTATGGGATTGGTTTAACGGCGCCCCAATTCACATCGTCACCATTCTGATTACCGCGGTATTGGCACAGTACCTTGGATCAAAAGCGATTCGTCGTGCAGTTGGTCGATTGGCTAGCGCTGATTTAATTCCGGGGCCACGCAATATCGCATTTCGCCAAGCCGAACGTGCGCGAACTGTCGGTACCGTTTTATCAAGCACATTAAATGCCACGATTTGGATAGTTGCTTTATTTATGTTGCTCGGCGAGCTTGGATTAAATCTTGGACCGCTAATTGCATCGGCCGGTGTGATTGGTGTGGCACTTGGCTTAGGCGCCCAGACCATTGTGCGCGATGTTTTATCTGGAATTTTGATGTTGATCGAAGATCAATTTGGCGTCGGCGACGAAGTTGAAGTCTTGGATGTAAAAGGCCATGTCGAAAAAGTCGGCTTGCGGATCACTACTGTCCGAGAAAAAAATGGCACCCTTTGGTATCTAAGAAATGGCGAAATTCTAAAAGTTGGAAACAAGTCTCAATCAGGTTGATTAACCATCGAATTCGCAGCCATCAATACATAGCTCTTCAATTCAATTCGTAAAACTTCATCCATTTTCATCTCATCGATTGCAGCATTCATATTTTTTAGCCAGGCATCGCGCGCTGCTTGATTGATATGAAAAGCGCTATGGCGCATCCGTAATCGTGGATGACCGCGTTGCTCGGAATAGGTGCTAGGCCCGCCCCAATATTGTTCTAAAAACATCTGCAATCTAAGCGCTGCTTCATGTAAATCATCTTTTGGATACATTGGCAGCAAAATTGGATCAATTGCTACTCTCCCATAAAAATGGCTAACTAGTTCTTCGAAAAATTCGCTACCGCCAACTTGTTCGTAAAAAGTGCTCATAGATTTCTAATTTGTTCCGCGTTCATTCCTTTAGCAATTCTAAGAACGACTAACGCCGCGACTAAACAGAGTGCACCGCTGATGTAAAACGCCTGAGCATAATCACCAAACTTCACACGGATAACAGCAGCACCAAATGCGGCAATTGATCCACCTACTTGATGAGCTGCGAATACCCAGCCATAAACAACGGTTCCTTGATTTGGGCCAAGAATTGTTCGGCAGAGCGCCAATGTTGGCGGCACTGTCGCTACCCAATCAAGGCCATAGAAAATAATAAAAATCAAAGTAGTTGGATGGATTGTGGAAAAAAGAATTGATGGGAGCAAGAACAGCGAAAGGCCGCGCAGAAAATAATAGAAAAATAATAATTTTCTTGGATCGTATCGATCGGTTAACCAACCAGACGCAATAGTGCCAACTACATCAAAAATTCCAATAAGTACCATCAAGCTAGCTGCTAATACTTCGCCCATTCCATGATCATGTGCGGCTGGAATGAAATGGTTTCCAATTAATCCACTTGTTGAAAGACCGCATACCCAGAACGAAAAGATTAGAAACCAGAAATCTTTTTTATGACTGCCATCCCGAAGCGCATTTATTGCTCGCTTTGCTGCGCCGCCAGTTACCTCCGGTGGTTCAACCCAATCTGCTGGTGCGCCATATGGTTTGATTCCGATTGCACTTGGTTTCTCTTTCAAAAAGAACGCAATTATTGGGACCATGATGAATGCGCCAGAAGCAATCGTGATTGAAACTGCTTTCCAACCATAATCAACAGCCAATTTTGATAGCCCCGGTAAAAAAATTAATTGGCCAGTCGCGGCTGCAGCAGTTAGCGCACCCATCACAATTCCGCGCTTTTGAACAAACCACCGGTTAGCAATTGTTGCCGCAAAAACTAATGCCATTGAACCGGTGCCAACACCCACCATGATTCCCCAGAAAATTATTAATTGCCAGGTTTGGGTCATCGTTAATGTGAGTGCGGCACCGGAGCCAACTAACGCCAGTGCACTCATCACAACTTTCTTAACCGTAAATCGCTCCATTAATGCAGCAGCGAATGGTGAAACCAATCCGTATAACAGCACGTTGATCGCCAATGCCAACGAGATTTGATCACGTGACCAACCAAAGGCATCTTCAAGTGGCAAAATTAAAACGGTAGGGGCAGATCGAGAACCTGCGCTAGCTACTAGTGTTAGAAAAGTTACTCCAACGGCAATCCAGCCGGGATGTAAACGTTTAGCCATTAATCTAAATACTCGGTAAGAAATGCCCGCTCTTCATCGGTTAGTGGGCGGGACTTTTGTTCAACTTCATCGACGGCCACTTGGACAGTTTTGCCTTTAGCCTTAACTGCGCCTTCAAAAGTAATTTCATAAGCAAATACAAATGAGGAATTACCGATTTTTTCGACCCAAACTTCTACATCAACATAGCCACCTGATTTATGAATTGGTGCGACATAATCAACTTCGGCTCGGGCAACCACCATCTGGTACAAAATCGGTTTCTTTCCTGCCCGTTCGCGTGAATACCAAGTTAAATCACCTTTGGCTTCTTGCATAAAAATTAAATAAGAAGCGTTATTTACATGGCCAAATTCATCTAAATCTGCCCACCGAATTAACTGTTTGGATTTATGGCGCATTAGCGAGTTAGCTTTCGATAAGTAACGCGGTGTGGCCGGGCAGCATCAGCACCCAAACGTTCAATCTTATTTTCTTCATAGCTTTCGAAGTTGCCTTCAAACCAGAACCACTTTGATTCACCTTCGTAGGCCAAAATATGCGTTGCGACGCGATCTAGGAACCAACGATCGTGGGAAATAACAACGGCGCAACCTGGAAATTCCAAAAGCGCATTTTCAAGCGAGCCCAGTGTTTCAACATCTAAATCATTTGTTGGTTCATCGAGCAATAACAAGTTACCGCCCTGTTTTAACGTTAAGGCTAAATTCAAACGATTTCGTTCGCCACCCGATAAAACTCCAGCAGGCTTTTGTTGATCTGGACCTTTAAAGCCAAAGGCTGAAACATAGGCACGCGATGGCATTTCAACTTGGCCAACTTTTATGTAATCCAATTCGTCCGAAACTACCTGCCAAATTGTTTTCTTTGGATCGATACCG
>JBEGQQ010000111.1:0-3017 GCA_041180925.1 Actinomycetota bacterium | reverse complement strand
CCTTTGGGATATAACTGGATGCGGCGGGATTTGAACCCGCGTCCTCTCGTTCCGCAGACGAGCGTTCCACCAGACTGAACTTCGCACCCGTACTGAAATATTAAATTTTTGTCTTTTAAATAAATTCGCGTGTCCACAACGCTTTCAATAAAATTAACAATCAACTAGAATTAAGCCACGCAGACGAGAGTTCTTGAAAGCCCCGTGGATTAGAAACCGCGGGGCTTTTACATTTGTATAATTACTTTTAGAAACCGCTGGTCTTCTATTTAAACCCGAGAGATTTATCTCTCGGGTTTTTAAATTTCCTTTAAGACCGCGCTAATTACCGAAAAATTAAAACCTTTACGTTGCAACGCGCTGATCAATCGCCGCTGCCGAGTCTCGTCATCAAATCGCTTCAACGACCGCGCCTTGCGCATCCCTAATTCCAACGCCGCGCGATATTCCAAATCGCTATCGATTTCATCTAGCGCAATCGCAATTAGCTCCGCCGAAACACCCTTTTCCCGCAGTTCGCCCGCAATCACGCGCTTACTTAAATTTTTCGCCCGCATCCTTGAATCGGCCCATGCCCGGGCAAATTCCAAATCATTTACCAAACCAGATTTTTCCAATTTATCTAAAACAACTTCGGCTGCTAAATCTTCGACGCCCCGCCGTTTCAAATGCGAAGCGAGCTCGCCCCTACTTTTCGCCCGTGGCGCCAAAGCATTTAATGCAATGGTCTGCGCCGCGGAAAGTTGGTCCGAGCCCGCTTCGATCATTTGTAATTCGCTACTTCAGATTAGAAATCTACATCCGCGCCAGCTTCGTCGATCTCAGCAACTAGCTTTGGATCAACTTCAACTGCCACAAATGATGCGCGAATCTTTGATTCGATCTCGTTTGCAAGATCTGGATTATCAATTAAGAAGGCGCGGCTATTTTCCTTGCCCTGACCCAATTGATCTCCTTCGTAGGTGTACCAAGCACCAGATTTCTTGACGATATCTAGCTCGACGCCCATATCGATCAATGAACCTTCGCGTGAAATACCAACACCGTAAATGATGTCGAATTCAGCTTGCTTAAATGGTGGCGCCACCTTGTTCTTAACAACTTTGACGCGAGTGCGGTTACCCACCGCTTCTTGGCCATCTTTCAAAGTTTCAATGCGACGAACATCTAACCGAACTGATGAATAGAACTTCAGCGCCTTACCACCAGTTGTGGTTTCAGGAGATCCGAAGAAGACACCAATCTTTTCGCGAAGCTGGTTAATAAAGATTGCAGTGGTCTTTGATTGATGCAACGCACCGGTAATTTTGCGAAGCGCTTGTGACATCAAACGTGCCTGTAGACCAACATGGGAATCGCCCATCTCGCCTTCGATTTCAGCGCGAGGTACCAACGCGGCAACTGAGTCAACAACGACTAAGTCCAAAGCGCCAGAGCGAATCAACATATCCATAATTTCTAAAGCTTGTTCACCAGTATCTGGTTGCGAAACCAATAGCGCATCGATATCAACGCCAAGTTTCTTTGCATAATCAGGATCGAGCGCATGTTCGGCATCGATAAATGCGCAGATGCCACCAGCCTTTTGCGCGTTAGCGATTGCATGTAGCGCAACCGTTGTCTTACCCGAAGATTCTGGTCCGTAAATTTCTACGACGCGACCACGAGGTAGGCCACCGATACCAAGTGCAATATCCAATGCAATTGATCCAGTTGGAATTACTTCTAGCGGAGCGATAGTCCGCTCGCCCATCTTCATTACCGATCCTTTTCCAAACTGTCGTTCAATTTGAGCGAGGGCGGTATCTAACGCTTTAGAGCGTTCATTACTCTGCTTATCTGAAGCAGGTGTTTCTGGCTTTTCTTTCGCCATGTTCTTCCTTTCAAACTAGACGCCACTTTGGCGTGTAATCGGCCCCGATGGTGCGATGTTCCGGAGACGGCCACTGGCAATTGAGGAAGAGCCTGTGTGCGGAGTCCGGGATCGTTCGGGCTGTGCAGAAGTAAGGGTATCCGAACATCTGTTCGAATAACAGTACCCTAGGGGTACGACACGCTGGGTGTTTTCGCAAAATTCAATATTAAGGCTGCTTCTGTTCCACGCAGCCAAAATATTAGAGAGTATGGCCACCTCAAACTATGCAAATCAATCAAGTAAAAACTGCCCGCAAAGTCGGTGACTTTGTAAAAAAGAAATCGGGTCCAAATCTCATCGACATTAAATATGTCTTGCCAAATTCCGAACTTATCGACGATATCCCTCGAATCTATTTAATGACATCGAATGGCATCATTAAAAAAATTGGCGGGTCTGCATCCAAAGGCGGCATTAAAGCAACTATGTCTTTTTATACAAATTCACAACAAGGCTCTCCGGGAGTGGCTAGGTTCGTCTTGCACCATCCAATAGCCGAAGAAATCGATGCCGGCAATAATGTTGAGCTTTTTATGATCACTTCTCCAAAAGTTAAAGCACCAGTCAATGGACTTTTCGGAGCATATGAAATTGCTGTTGCAAGTTTTAAGGAAATGGAAGACTTATGCAAGAAAGATTATTTTGAAATTGAAGGAAAATATCCAGAATGGAATTTCCAAGAAAATTCTATGACTTACCCTTCAAGGTTAGCAAAACTGCATAATGATTATCATAATAATCGTCTAACAAATTAACTTCTTTTTCTATTTCGCTTTCGTGGTGAATAAATCAATATTTCGTGAGATTCTTTTACGTGATTGTTTTTGTCATTGATTCGATTAGTACCGATTCTGGTTTCACCTTGACCCATGGTGTATTGCCATTTAGGAAACTTCTGCTCAAAGTCGGCATAATAATCTCTAATTGTTTCGCAGTTATTATAAGACAAAATAAAGCCTCCTCGATGCTGCTTTAATAGGTCTCTCAATTTTTCATGTTTAAATCCGTTGTGATGAACAGGAATGTTTCGCATCGGATAAATTCCGCGAAACATCTTCGAATCTTCGCCGAGATAATAAGGAGGATCTAAATATAAAAAATC
>JBEGQQ010000110.1:0-4343 GCA_041180925.1 Actinomycetota bacterium | reverse complement strand
TTACTCACTTGGTCTTCCTTTCGTTTTTTTCACTTCGTTCACTTTGAATTAAATCTTCCAACCAAGCGATCTCTCGTTCGGCCGATTCCAAAGAATGGCGGCGCCACTCTTCTAAATACTTATCGATACCAACATTTGGCCGTTCAACATCGGCGCGAAGAATCTCCGCTTTCTCTTTCAAGCGGCGATGGCGACCTTCCAAAATTCGTACTCGGTTATTGCTTGAAGCTTCACCAAAGAAGGCGAAGCGAACTTCAAATGATTCATCGTCCCAACTATCTGGCGAGATGTTCTCGGTTAATTCGGCAAAGCGGGCCTCGCCCTTTTTGGTAATCCGGTAAACAATTCGCGAGCGCCGAGCTTCAGTGCGAGCGCCCTCTTCGATTAACCCCGCTTCAAGTAAGCGGCGAAGTTGTGGGTAGATCATCGAAAATGAGAGCGCCTTAAATGGGCCATAGATTGCGCTAATTCGCTTTCTAAGTTCATAGCCGTGCAGCGGGCTCTGGGTTAGCAAACCTAAGGTTGCAAACTCGAGAACTTCTGTCCGGGTACTCATCTAATCCAATCAATCTCTTCAATCCAATTGGATATATCGAATCGATATATCGGTGGGATATTTAACCCGATATAGCCGGTAATAACAAACTTATGGCGGGCTCGCCGTGTCTACTCGGCGTTAGCCCAGCCCCGCCCCTACGCTCACATCCGTCCTTCCCCATCACCTGTTACTGAAAGGACACTGCTCAATGTCTTCACTTTCATGGAAGCTCCACGGCAATGGAAAGAGCGTGGCGCCGGGCGCTGTCGTCTCTACCGATGAACGTCTGACCTGGCCGCGCACCATCGGAGTTGGCTTACAACATATCGCCGCAATGTTTGGCGCAACCTTCTTGGTGCCAATCATCACCGGCTTCCCACCAACGACTACTTTATTTTTCTCCGGAATCGGAACGCTGCTCTTCCTATTAATTACTGGAAATAAGTTACCGAGCTACCTCGGTTCCTCGTTTGCATTCCTTGGCCCAATCGCGGCCGCAATGGGCGCTGATAAAAATATGGGCTTAGCCCTTGGCGGAATTGTGGCCACCGGTATCTTGCTCGCAATTGTCGGCGCAATAGTTAATGCCGCCGGTATTGGTTGGATCAATTGGTTATTACCACCAGTTGTAACTGGCACCATCGTAATTGTGATCGGATTTAATTTAGCCGGAGCTGCAAAAAATAACTTTGTAAAAGGTCCAGCAACTGCAATCGTAACTTTGACTGCAATTGCGCTGATCGCAGCTTTTGCTCGGGGGTTCATCAATCGAATCTCAATCTTCCTAGGTTTAGTTGTTGGTTACATCTTTGGCGCAATTAATGGCGAAGTTAATACCGAAGGAATCAAAGCTGCGAAATGGATTGCGGCGCCAACTTTCACAGCGCCAACATTTAAAGCCAGCGTCATCGTGCTCTTTATTCCAGTCGTTTTAGTTTTGATTGCTGAAAACGTTGGACACGTTAAGGCGGTTGCCGCAATGACTGGCAAGAATCTCGATGATCAAATGGGTAAAGCGCTATTTGCTGATGGCGTTGCCACCACAATTGCCGGCGTCGGCGGCGGTTCTGGAACCACCACTTATGCCGAAAACATTGGCGTTATGGCCGCAACTCGCGTCTATTCAACTGCTGCTTATTGGGTTGCTGGCGTTGGTGCGATCTTGCTCGGCCTGTCACCTAAGTTCGGTGCCGTTTTAAGTGCAACACCAATTGGCGCACTCGGCGGCGTTGGTACTGCGCTCTTTGGCATGATCGGAATTTTGGGCGCTCGTATTTGGATTGAAAACCGCGTTAATTTCGCCGATTCAACCAACTTAATCATTGCGGCCAGCGCGATCATTATTGGGATCTCTGATCTATCTTGGACTAAGGGCCAATACACCTTTACCGGAATCGTTAACGCAACGCTTGTTGCTGTAATCGGTTATCGCGTATTTCATTCAATTGCGAAATCACGAGGCAATAGCGCCGAATGATTTCCGAGCAATTCGGAATGTAAAATCAAACAATGATTATCCCAACGCGGCTGCCAGAATATTTGGTGGCCGCGTTGGTCATTGTGATTGTCCCTGGGCCATCCGTTTTATTTATTGTTGCTCGCGCAATCGCGTGGGGTAAAAAGACGGCGCTAACAACAGTGCTCGGAAATGTTTCGGGCACATTTACTTTAGCTTCATTAATCGCAGTTGGGATCGGTCCAATTTTGCAGCGCAGCAACGTTGCTTATTTGGCAGTGCAATATGGCGGTGGCCTTTATTTGATTTATCTCGGTTACAGCGCAATTAAACATCGGGTGCTTCATGCCGAAGATTTGAAGATAAAAGTTGGCGATCAACCATCAATTGGCCAATCAATTCGTGATGGATTCTGGGTTGGATTTCTAAATCCAAAGGCGATTGTTTTTTATGCTGGCGTGATTCCGCAATTTATCGATCGCGATCGCGGCTTTGTTACCTGGCAATTATTTTTCTTAGGATTTGTCTTTGCCTGTGTGGCGCTAATTTTTGATGGCAGTTGGGGCTTATTGGCAGGCGTGGCCCGCCAGTGGTTTGCCACCAGCCAGAAGCGAATCGAAAATATGCGGGTAACTGGCGGCGTAATCATGGCCATCTTAGGTTTACTAGTAATTGTCAGCGCAATCCGACAAAGTATGTACTTATGAAAAAACCAGCAGTCCCTACCCGATCCACAATTCGGCCAAGTGATTTAACTTTCGGTTTATCTAATTGTCGCCGCTGTTTATGGATTTTCTACTGGTTCAAAGTTCAAGCGCCAGTGGTGATGCCGCTCGTTTCAACTTTGGCCGATTTACAAGAGAAGCAATTTCAAGGCGCCACTTTGCAATCAATCGACCCTTCACTTGGTGATGGCAAGATCGTTAAATGGGGCGAATTTATTAATTCAAAGAAAATCAGCATCAACGGCGAAGAGACCAGATGGCGCTTCTACGGCAAATACGACATTCTCGGTGAAAATTCTGATGGCACCTTAGCCATTATCGATTGCAAAGTTTCTGATTCCGAACGAGATAGCGGCCAGTTCTATGCGCCGCAATTAGAAGCCTATGCCTACGCGCTTGAAAATCCGGCAGTTGGTGAAGGCAAAAAAGTTTCAACGATGGGCTTATTGGTTTGGTCGCCAAAATCTGCCGACTTAACTGGTTTTAAAGTCGAACAAAAATATGTCCCAGTAGAACGCGATAGCGCTCGGTTTCAAACTTTGTTAGCAGATTTAATTAATATGCTCGAAGGTGAGATGCCAGATAGCGGTGAAAAGTGCGAAACCTGCCGCTTTATCTCTAATCGCGAGGCTCTTGACCTTTAACAGTTGAGGCATAAGTGTCGACATACTCTTGCCCTGACATCTCTTGAATTTTATGCATGATTTCATCTGTGACATCGCGCAAAACTTGTAAATCATTTGCATCGCCCGTGAAATACATTGGTTCGCCAAAGCTAAGTGAAACGCGATGAATTGATGGAAGCAATTTGCCACTCGGTTGTACTTTGTCGGTATCAGCAACTGCAACTGGAATAACTGGCGCGCCAGATTCCATCGCCAACCGCGCAATACCGGTGCGCCCTTTATATAACCGACCATCTGGTGATCGCGTACCTTCCGGATAAATTCCGAGGCAATCGCCTTCGCCTAAAATCTTTAACCCAGTTAATAATGCAGCTTCACTTCGGCGACCACCGCTTCGATCAACTGGCACTTGGCCAAGTGCATGAAAGGTCAGCGCTTGAAGTTTTCCTTTAATACCCCGGCCAGTGAAATATTCAGATTTCGCTAAATAGGTAACGCGCCGCGGCACTACCAATGGAATAAAAATTGAATCGCTAAAAGATAAATGATTTGAAGCCAAAATTACTGGGCCAGTTGCCGGTACATACCGCAACCCCTTTACCTTTGGGCGAAAGAGCAACATCAAAAATGGCGTTAAAAATGCGCGAAGTGTGCCGTAAGGCAACTTATTGACCGCGTTACTCACGGGTAGAAACTTACCTTTTAACCATTTCAACCGCTACTTTTGGGCGCATGAGAGAGTTCCATATCCCGGAAATGGTCGCTTATCCGACCAAAGGAAATATCACCAACTTTATTTCCGATCGCGCAAAATTCGAACCTAATCGCGTCATGCTCTCTCGCGCCATTGGCGAAAATTGGCAACCAGTAACAGCGCGCGAATTAGAAGCTGAAGTTCGCGCAGTTGCAAAAGGATTAATTGCAAGCGGCGTTCAATTCGGTGATCGCGTTGCCATCATGTCCCGTACTCGTTACGAATGGACCATCATTGACTTTGC
>JBEGQQ010000109.1:0-7062 GCA_041180925.1 Actinomycetota bacterium | reverse complement strand
TCCCAAGTGACAAAGATTTTCGATATCAAATTCTGATATTGCAGCGCTATTTTTTGCAATCTGCCGGTTCAAACCAACCACGGCGCGATCGGCTTGAAATTGAGCAAAGGATGATTCCAGCGAGCCACGCGTGCGATCACGTCCATAACGATCGAGAAGATTTATTGACATGTTGTACGTCGGCGAAAAGGATGAACGTAGCGGATAGGTTCTGGTGGTAGCTAACCCAGCAATCGATGCCGAATCTGTTGTTGGCGACCAAATCACAATCGCATTACCTTCAATATCGATTCCACGACGACCCGCCCGACCTGTTAATTGCGTGTATTCACCGGGACTAATTTGAACATGTGCTTCGCCATTCCACTTCGTCAATTTTTCAAGTAAAACAGTCTTAGCTGGCATGTTTATCCCAAGCGCTAAAGTTTCGGTTGCGAAGATGGCTTTAAGTAAACCTCTTTGGAATAAGTCTTCGATACACGATTTGAACAGTGGCAATAGTCCAGCATGATGGGCCGCAATTCCCCGTTCTAAGGCTGCCAACCATTCATCGTGATTTAATGCGAGCAAATCTTCTTCATTGATATTTTGAGTATAACGGCGTGCTGTTCGATTAATCTCTTCACGTTCCTGCGAATTTGTAAGTCGCAGCCCGTCAGATAAACATTGTTTTACTGCCGAATCGCAACCCTGCCTAGAGAAAATGAAGGTAATTGCTGGTAGCAAGTTTTCGCGTTGCAATTTTCCAATAACTTCTGATCTCGTTATTCTATTTCGATCTAAATTGCTTTGGCGATCTCGACCACCATAAGTTCTAGAACCTCGGCGAAACGCCTCGCGCTCTAGCCGGATAACTTCTTTCGAAATACCGCCCGATTGATCAAAAAGTTCTAAAAGCCGGTTACCCATAAAAATGTGTTGGTAAAGCGGTACTGGACGATTTTCGGTAACTATAACCTTGGTGTTGCCCCGAATGGTCTGTAACCAATCTCCGAACTCTTCTGCATTTGAAACGGTCGCACTTAAAGAGATTACTTGCACACTTTCCATTAAATGAATCAAAACTTCTTCCCAAACAGCTCCCCGAAATTTGTCTGCCAAGTAATGTACTTCATCCATAACCACGTAGCCTAGATTTTTTAATGTAGTTGAATTCGCGTAGAGCATATTTCGAAGAACTTCAGTTGTCATAACCATTAACGGTGCATCGCTATTTATGTTGGTATCGCCGGTAAGTAGTCCCACATTTTCATCGCCAAAACGATTAGCAAATTCTTGATATTTTTGATTTGAAAGTGCTTTTATGGGTGTTGTATAGAAACATTTACGATTCTTTTGAAGCGCCAAATAGGCAGCAAATTCTCCAACGATTGTTTTGCCAGCGCCAGTAGGTGCCGCAATTAATACGCCATGACCTGCCTCGATTTCTCGACATCCCTCAACTTGAAAATCGTCAAATGGAAAGTCAAAACTCTCCGCAAACTGATTTGTTAATTGTGAGGAATTCCGGCGTTTCGCAGCCGCATATTTTTCTGCTGGCGTCGTCACGCAGTCCACGTTTCCAAACTAGAGGGAACAACTGATGCGGTAACTGGCAATGGACCGATTCGCTCACCATCTGCATAAGCAACCGCATCAGAAGAAACACTGATGGATCTAGCTTGGAACATCTCAACTTGAGGATGATTAATATGTTCACCGTTATAAACAGTTGGAAATAATCGAATAAATTCAAATTTAGAAATTGGATTCAAAATCATGATTTCAAATAATCCATCATTATTACTAGCTCCAGGGCAAACTTTCATTCCGCCGCCGTATGAGTTTCCATTTCCAATGGCGATCAGCATTGCTTCGCGTTGTAACCTTTTGCCATCAAGATCAATCTCGTAACGCTTGGGTTTAAATCTTGGCAACTCTAACGCGATTGATAGATTGTATCTCTGAGTACCGGTAGGCCACTTCAAGCGATTTGCTCGCTCATTCACAATTGAATCAAATCCTGTTGAAAGAACTGCCCCAAAAAATTCTCCGTCAACGCTACCAAGATCGATTGAAATCGGTGGATGATTGATCGCGTGCCAAATCATGTCAAAGCGACGTGAAAGGTCCCAACCCAAACTTCGGACGAAATCATTGCCGGTACCGGCCGGAACGGCCAATACTGGCAACTTTAAAGGAACTGCAATCTGTAAAACGTTATGAACTAATCCATCGCCACCTACAGCAATAACTTTGTCGCCCGATTTAGCTGTAGTTTCTAAATTTTTTCTAAAATTTTGAGCATTGTTTCCGACTATTAATCGATATTCCTGATTTTGAGCTGCCAGGTAATTCGTTACTTCCTGAGCGATAACTGCGCCCTGACCCCGCCCTGAAGTGGGGTTAACTGCTACGAGCCACATTTTTGCGTCGATCATTTAGTAAAGATATTCCGCCGGCGGTGAAGTACAACAAAATTAAAGGCAAGGCCAATAAGCCCATCGTGAGCGGATCGGCAGTAGGCGTAAAAGCTGCGACAAAGAAGGTGATACCAAAGATCCAAATTCGCCACGGTTTTAGTATCGATTTACCAGAAACAAAACCAATCAAATTGAGCGTTAATAGAAATACCGGCAATTCAAATGCCAACCCAAAAAGCAAAATCAATCGGAGAACAAAATCTAAATAATCATCAAAACGGATTAAATTGTTGAGCGAGCTAGGCGTGAAACCAAAAAGCACTCGGATTGCAATTGGGAGAATTCTGTATCCCAAAAAAACACCAGCAGCGAAAAAAGGGGTTGCCGCAATCAGAAAAAAGATTGAACGTCGTTTTTCGTGCTTATGAAGGCCAGGAGCGATGAACGCCCAAATTTGATATAGCCAAAGTGGTGCCGTGATTATTAAACCTGAAAGTAGTGCAACTTTAATTTGCAAATTTAATGGACCTAAAACGCCATTGATATATAACGAACCGCAGTTCGTATCTCCGTTTACCTTAGCTAGATTCAAATCACAAACTGGCAGAGCCAATACTGTGATTATTTGGTTGTAATAAATCCAACCAAAAATTGATCCGATTAGGATCCAAGAGGCTGACTTAAAGGTGCGCTTTCGAAACTCTTGCAAGTGAGATAGAAGCGGCATCCGCCCTTCGTTTTTCATCAATTCGCTATTTTGAAGAGTGGGAATTAATTGATGTCTTCGTCTTTTTTATTTTTGCCGTCATCTTTCATTTCACTCTTAAAAATTTTAAGTGATCGGGCTAGAGATTTCGCAGAATCAGGCAATCTTTTTGCGCCAAAAAGAACGACTAGAACAAGAATCAGAATAATAATATGGCTAGGTTCGCGCAGAAACATTTACTCTCCTCTTTACGTGGCTCAATCATATAGGGCGCGGGCTTGCTCTGCTCGCCGAGCAATTTCCGCTTTTATTGCGTCGGCTTTTACCTTCACCGCCCCGGCCATGGCGAGAACGCTCTTCACGAACCACTCATGACTATAAAACGATATTTCTTCATTTTTACTTTTGAAATATTCAAGTACAAATCTGCGATTTCGTTTGATCTCAACCAAGGTGCTTCCAGAATAATTTGAGGCACCTTCTGAAATATGAGTGGTATCGCTTTTGCCGATAATTTTGGCATCAATAATCCGATCAATTCTAAAAGTTCTATCTGCATTACTTAGTAAACAAAAGGTCTTCAAATATGTCTGCCCACGATCTACATATAACCCAAGCGGAAGCACTTGTCGATTTGAAATTTGATCACGATCTATGGATATATATGCGATTTCTATGACTTCGTTTCGAGAAATCGCGTTGAGATAAATACTCAAGTCTACAGGTTGAACTTGCAGATCATTTGGTCTCAAAAAATTACTTAGCTTGATCTTTAGTTGTTCCAGAACCGAATCAGAAATGTTAAGTGCGCTCAAACCGATTAATAGAGAAACAATTTCGGTTTTCGAGAATTTTCGAACGCGGGCTAATTCATCTGCGTTTGCAATCGTAACCTCGCCGTCTTCGAAATTAACTTCCATCGGCTGGTAAAACGGGTAACCGCACATAAATAAGGTCATCAAATCATTCTCAATTTGTTTGACCGATACATCAAAAACGCGTGCCAATTCTGTGACTTGAACGCCTTGATGAGTAGAGATGTAAGGAACTAAATCAACCAATCGGGCTAGCGATTTATCAGACATGATCTTTGACTACCTCATCGAGTCTTTGGATTATGGTATTTCTCAGTTCAAGTGGTTCAATAATTTCAACATTATCCCCATGCCAAAGAATTTCAAAGAGTGCAGAATCCTTTGACGGGAAATCGATAGTAGCAATATCCCAATCATCCCCATGAATTATCTCAATCGCCTTTGAACGAAGGGTATTTGCTAAGTCTCGTCGAATTTTGATTTTCGCACTGACTTTACCTTCTATGAACGAAGGAACTTGAAAATCCTTCGGTTTATTTATTCGAAGATCAATTTTCTCGACCAAACTTGCAAACCGATCTAATCGAAAAGTTCGGAGCGAATTAAGGCCCAAATCTTTTCCATGAACATACCAAAGCCCCTGATTACTTGAAATTGCGAATGGCGCTAGTCGACGCGTTTCAGTGTCGTTTTCTTCATTGGTGTATCTGAAGTAAACACAATTGTCCAAATGAATCGCTTCCAGAATTTCAGTAAGAACTGTTGGCTTTTGATAAATCGGTCCTAATTCAATTTCGGCTGCCACTCCAAGCGAATGAAGGCGTCTAATGATTTCTTTAGCTGATTCAGCTAAAGAGGTATCCTCCCAAATTTTTGCAGCAACTGTTAGAAATCCAATTTCTTTAGCGCTCAAATCTCCGAAAGATACGGCGTAATCCTTTTCGGTAATTTGATATCCAACTTCATCATCGAAAAGACGATCAATAGGTGCGATGGTGATATCGATACCAAGTGATTTGAGCGCTTCTTTGTCACGTTCAAACATTCGATCTTTTGCTTCTTGGTTCCCTGAGTAACCTTCAATAGATCGAAAAATTTGTTCTTTTGATATCGGTCGTTTAGCTGAAATTAATGCAATCGCAAGATTAATTAATCTTTCATTCTTCTCCGACACCGTATGCCCCCTTAGATGGTCTACGACGTCTGGCCAAAACTTGTGCATCTGGCGCAATTCTTCTGGCCAAAATAAGAAATCCAGTGTGGCCAATCATCCTGTGTTGGGGGCGAACTGCTAAACCTTCGTGGTGCCAACCGCGCACCAAAGACTCCATACTTTCCGGCTCAGTAAAGCACCCATCTGATTTAAGCGCTTCGGCTACATTGGAAAGCTGTGTCGTTGTTGCAACATAAGCCAGGTAAACCCCGCCCGGTCGAAGTACTTTAGCCGCCATATCAATGCACTCCCAAGGCGTCAACATGTCCAAAATAACGCGATCATATTTTTCAGATAAATCTTGTTCTTCCAAAGCTCCTAAAGTTAATTTCCAGTTCTCAGGTATGCCTGCAAAATAATGTTCAACATTGTTTGACGCATTTGCTGCAAATTCTTCTCGTTTTTCGATTGAATGAACTAAACCAGTAGGCCCTACGGCGCGTAACAATGAAATGGTTAAAGCTCCCGAACCGACTCCAGCTTCCAAAACTTTTGCCCCAGGGTAAATATCGGCAAATCCAACTATTAGCGCTGAATCTTTTGGATAAATTATCGTTGCACTTCGGGGCATTGATAGTACGTAGTCTGAAAGCAACGGTTTAAAAGCAGTAAATTTCAATCCCCCGCCAGTGACTACAACGCTACCTTCAAACAATCCAACCAAATCATCGTGGTTAATCCATCCTTTATGGGTATGAAACTCCTTTCCCGGAGTTAAATTGAAACTATATTGCTTACCCTTTGAATCGGTTAATTGAACTCGATCCCCATAATTGAATTTCCCGTCTGACAACACGCGCCTATCCTAAAGCAGTCAGGCCTCTTAGATAGAGTCAGGTTAATGAATGAGATTCGCTTATCACCAAGTCGGATGGCTGATTATGAGAATTGCCCTCAACTCTACAAATATCGGGTAATAGATCAAATTCCTGAAGAAATTAGCCTTGATGCGGAACGAGGCACCTTGATTCACTCAATCTTAGAAACGCTCCATGGAGCTACTCGAAATTTGCGAAATTTAGAACATGCCAAATCGATCGCTCCTGAAATCTGGCTTAAACAGAAGAGCGAAAAACCAGAACTTACAAAATTGGTAACAGACGAAAAAGAATGGTTTGATCGAGTACACGCTTTATTGGAAAACTATTTCGGTTTAGAAGATCCGATGACCTTTGATGCGACCCACCTCGAAATCCATCTTGAGCATCAGATAGACGAAAATATCCTTTTCCATGGTTACGTAGATCGATTAGATATTGCACCAACCGGTGAGGTGCGAATTGTTGATTACAAAACTGGAAAAGCTCCGAAACCAGGATGGCAAGAGAAGGCGCTATTCCAATTACGATTTTATGGATTAATGTGGTGGCGAAGTAAAGGTGAGATTCCAAAATTACTCCAGTTGATTTATTTAGGTGATCGCCAAATTTTGAAAGAACAACCTACGGAATCTAGTTTAACGGCCACCGAAAAACGAGCGATTCAAATTGGTGCTGCTATAAAAAATTCATTTAAAGACGATCTTTGGCCAACAAAGCCTTCAAAATTATGTGGCTGGTGTTCGTTTAAAGGAATTTGTCCTGCTTTTACCAATCAAGGTACCAATTCTTTATAGTCTCTAAATTAACTTCGGTTAAAGAATGAACAATTCGAATTTGTTCATTTTCTTCAATTCCTGGATAAGTTGGTACGGCGCAAACTTTTGCGCCACTTGCGACGGCAGCACGGACTCCAGGACCCGAATCTTCAAAAATCAAAACACTCTTTGGCTCGGCCCCTAATAATTTGGCAGCTTTCAAATACCCTTCTGGATCTGGTTTTGGTTTTGAAACATCATCAAATGTGATTGTTACGTCAAAATGGATATCTGGCAAAGTTCCAAGAACTAAATCGCAGATTCGTCGGTAATTTGAAGTTACTAAACCA
>JBEGQQ010000108.1:0-6982 GCA_041180925.1 Actinomycetota bacterium | reverse complement strand
ATTAGAAATTAAAGTCGACAACGCAGTTGTCACCGAAGATCAAATCACCGAACAGCTTGACGAACTTCGCGCTCGCTTCGGAACTTTGCATGAAGTGCAACGTGCCATTAAATCTGGTGATTTTGTAAATATTGATTTAGTCGCCAAGATCAACGGGGAAGAGGTCGAAGGCGGAACTGCAAACGACATCTCTTATGAAGTCGGCAGTAATCGAATGGTCGACGGACTTGATGCGGCACTTGAAGGGCTAAGCGTTGGCGAATCAAAATCATTTGATACTCAACTAGTTGGCCAACAAGATGGCGAAAAAGGCGAGGTCGCGGTAACAGTTCGTGCAGTTAAAGAACGCGAACTTCCACCACTAGACGATGCCTTTGCAAAATTAGCCAGCGAATTCGACACTCTGGCCGATCTTAAAAAAGATGTGGCCGAACGGTTAGAACGCCTTCGCAAATTAGAACAGGGTGCCCAAGCCCGCGATCGCCTGATTGATAAATTAGTTGCCGAACTAGAAATCCCAATTCCTGATGAAATTGTGGAACAAGAAATCCACGATCACTTAGAACGCGAAGGGCGCCTAGAAGATAAAGTCCACCGCGAAGAAGTTGATCGCGACACTCGCGCTGCCTTGAAACAAGATTTCTTATTGGATGCAGTTGTAAAAAGCGAATCAGTAGACGTTAATGAAATGGAATTAACCGAATATTTAGTTCGAACATCACAACGCTACGGAATGGCGCCGGATAAATTCGCCGAAGAATTACAAAAAGCTGGCCAAATCAATCAATTGATTTCTGAAGTTGCACGTACCAAAGCGCTGGCAAATATCTTGAGCCGAATCACCGTTACCGATGAATCTGGCAAAAAGGTCGACCTGGAAGAGCTTCGACCAAAGCCAGCTGCGGCAGCGGAAACTCCCGCCGAATAACGATTCAGCCCAAAGCGAAAAACCTCGAATTCGGGAAGCATTTGGCGCGCCAAAGCGTTAAGGTCATTACCTGCAGTTTTACCTGCAAAATATTGAGGAGTAATTAGTGGAAATTCAAAAGGCGACCGAGATCATTTCGCGATCTCCGCAATCTGGTTCTGGCGGATTAGATGACCAGGTTTATAACCGATTACTCCGCGAACGAATTATTTTCTTAGGCTCAGTTGTCGAAGACTCAATGGCAAATGCGATCTGCGCACAAATTCTTTTATTAGCCGCCGAAGATCCAGAGAAAGATATTTTCCTTTACATCAATTCGCCTGGTGGTTCGGTAACTGCCGGTATGGCAATTTACGACACCATGCAATATGTAAATAATGATGTTGCAACTGTCGGTATGGGCTTAGCTGCATCGATGGGTCAGTTCTTGTTATGTGCTGGCGCACCAGGCAAGCGCTATGCCACACCACATGCGCGAATCATGATGCACCAACCATCATCTGGAATCGGCGGAACCGCATCCGATATCAAAATTCAAGCAGAACAAATTGGTTTCACTAAGAAAAAGATGGCGGAACTAATTGCACAACACACTGGTCAGAAATTAGAAACAATTCAAGCGGATTCCGAACGAGATCGTTGGTTTACCGCCGAAGAGGCAAAGGAATATGGCTTCGTAGATCACGTGGTCAAATCAGCTGGACAAGTTTCCGGACGTGGAGGAACCGCATGAACGAAATAACAAGCCGCTACGTACTGCCAACAATCGAAGAGAAAACTTCCTATGGCTTTAAACGACTAGATCCATACACAAAACTTTTCGAAGAGCGCATTATTTTCTTAGGTCAAGCAATCGACGACACCGTCGCAAACGACGTGATGGCGCAGTTGTTAACACTGGAATCAATGGATCCAGACCGCGACATCATGATGTACATCAATTCGCCAGGTGGCTCTTTCACTGCGCTAACTGCAATTTATGACACGATGCAATTCGTTCGTCCAGATGTTCAAACTATTTGTTTAGGCCAAGCTGCTTCCGCTGCCGCCGTTTTGTTAGCCGGCGGCGCAAAAGGAAAGCGCATGGCTTTGGAGCACTCACGAATTCTGATTCATCAGCCATATTCAGAAGGCGGCGGCCAAGCAACCGATATTGAGATTCAAGCTCGCGAAATTATGCGCATGCGTTCGTTACTTGAAGAATTAATTGCGCGCCATTCGACAAAATCAGCGAAGGAAATTTCGCAAGATATCGAACGCGACAAAATCCTGACAGCGCAAGAAGCGCTGGAATACGGTCTAATCGATCAAGTCCTCGCATCACGCAAAGCTAAAAAATAGTTAGCTATGCGCCAATGGCTAGAACTCTTAGCTATTCGCGATTTTCGCAACCTTTGGATTTCTAACACTTTAGTTCAAGTTGCCCAAGCGGCATTCCCAATTGCAATCGCTGTTGTAATTATTGATGCTGGTGGCAGCGCCGCAAAACTTGGTGGAATTCTAGCTGCGCGAATTGCAGCCTCAACCATCTTTGGTTTATTTGGCGGTGTTTGGGCGGATCGAGCAAAGCGAAAATTTGTAATGATCTCTGCCGATTCATTTCGTGGAATTTTGATTTTTTCAATTGCATTTCTGCCCGCTGCAACCACGCCAACTTGGATTTATGCAGTGATTGTGTTCTTAATCGGAATTGGCGATTCACTAGGTGGGCCAGCAAATAACGCGATCTTGCCAACAATTATTGATGACGAAAAATTACAACATGCAAATGTGCTTCGCGGAATCACATATCGAGTATCGATGATTTTAGGACCAGTAATTGGCGGAATTTTGGTTGCGCTACTTGTAGCCCAACATGCCTTTTTTGTAATTGGCGCCATGTATGTAATTGGGACGCTGCTCTTGCTTTCAATTAACGAACCGCCCTTTGAGCGCGCTGGCACTAGACCAACTTTTCTTGCCGATTTACGGGAAGGAGTAAAAACTGTTTGGGAGATGCCATGGGTAGCTGCGCTAATTGCGATGGCATCGGTGCAATTGATTTTTTTCCTCGCTATCGAATCAGTTTTATTACCTGTGATTACCAAACGCGAATTTCAAACTAATACTGTGATGGCCTTAGCGCTTGCTGCTTTTGCAGTTGGCGGTTCAATTTCGTCACTTGTAGCGTTAAAAATGAAACCAAAAAATCCTGGTCGCGTTGCAGTTTTAGTTTGGGGATTGCTTGTAGTCGGTTTTATTTCTTTAGCATTTCCAATCAACAAAGAATATGTAGTCGCCTCATTCTTTATCGCCGGATTTTCGATTGGGCCATGGGATGCGTTTTGGCCAAGCGCAATTCAACGTGAAGTTCCAATGGAGAAACAGGGGCGAGTATTTGCAATCGATCAGATGGGCTCACTTGGTTTGGCGCCAGTTGGTATGGCGCTAGTTGGTCCAGTTACTTCAATTACAGGTGAGCGAAATTTCATCCTATTTTCGATCGCGTTTCACCTATTTATCTGCGCGATTACCCTCTTAGTTCCGGGCGTTGCAAAGCTGAAAAACCCAAGTTCTGCTAAGAGCGAACAGATCTAGCCGATTAATTACTGCGCGAAATTTCTAAAAGATTTACCCTTATCTTTCTACCCCGGAGGATTAAATGACCAGAATCGGTGAAGCCAACGAACTACTTAAGTGTTCGTTCTGTGGCAAAACTCAGAAGCAAGTAAAGAAACTGATTGCCGGTCCTGGCGTTTATATTTGTGATGAATGTATCGAGCTTTGTAATGAAATCATCGTTGAAGAATTAGCCGAAGCAACCAACCTCGGTCTTGAAGAGCTACCAAAGCCACAGCAAATTTATGATTTTCTAGATCAATATGTAATTGGCCAAGACCGCGCCAAAAAATCTTTATCTGTAGCGGTTTATAACCATTACAAACGAGTTCAATCTGGCGTGCGCGAAGGCGGCGTTGAATTAGCAAAATCAAACATTCTCCTTCTTGGACCAACTGGTTGCGGTAAAACTTTGATGGCGCAAACCTTGGCGCGCATGTTAAATGTTCCTTTTGCAATTGCGGATGCAACTGCGCTTACCGAAGCCGGATACGTCGGCGAAGATGTTGAAAATATCTTGCTCAAACTTTTACAAGCGGCAGATTACGATGTTAAGAAAGCCGAAACTGGAATTATTTATATTGACGAAATCGACAAAGTTGCCCGCAAGGCAGAAAACCCATCAATTACCCGCGATGTATCTGGCGAAGGTGTTCAGCAAGCGCTGTTAAAGATTTTGGAAGGAACTGTGGCATCTGTTCCACCACAAGGTGGCCGCAAACATCCGCACCAAGAATTTATTCAATTAGATACGACGAACGTGCTATTTATTGTTGGCGGCGCATTTGCGGGATTAGAGCGAATTATCGAAACTCGCCTTGGCAGCGGTGGCGTTGGTTTCAATGCACCACTTCGCACTGGCGAACAGCGCGATACCAGTGCGTTACTTGCCGAAGTCATGCCCGAAGATTTATTGAAATTTGGTTTGATTCCAGAATTTATTGGCCGCCTGCCAGTTTTAACTTCGGTCGAAAACTTGGATCGCACAGCGCTAATGCAGATTCTGACCGAGCCTAAAAATGCGTTGGTTAAGCAATATCAAAAATTGTTTGATCTAGATGGCGTCGAATTGGAATTCGAAGAAGGCGCACTTGAAGCAATCGCAGACTTGGCGCTAAAACGTGGCACTGGTGCGCGTGGACTTCGCGCAATTATGGAAACGGTATTACTTGGCGTGATGTATGAAATTCCATCACGCACCGAAATTGCCAAAGTTGTCGTTACGCAAAAGTGCATCACCGAAAATGCCGAGCCAAAATTGATTGAAGGCACACGGATTAAGAGCGCTTCCCGCACAGCCAAGGGTTCTGAGGAGAAGAGCGCGTAATCTAAACTTGGCGCATTATGAGCAAAGCCGAATTACCATCGAGCTTCGTTCCAGCAGATATTGAAGGGCCGCTCTACGAAAAGTGGCTAAAAGCTGGATATTTTTCGGCGAACGCGAAATCAGATAAACCACCATTCACAATCGTAATTCCGCCACCAAATGTGACCGGAAGTTTGCATATTGGCCACGCACTTGATCACACACTTCAAGATTTGTTAACGCGAATGAAGCGGATGAAAGGTTTTGAAGCGCTCTGGTTGCCAGGTATGGATCACGCCGGAATCGCAACCCAGAATGTTGTCGAACGACAATTGGCGGCACAAGGTAAATCGCGCCATGATTTTGGCCGCGAAGAGTTTGTTAAAAAAGTTTGGGAGTGGAAAGCCGAATCTGGCGGCGCGATTTTGGGTCAGATGAAGCGGTTAGGCGATAGCGTCGATTGGTCGCGCGAACGTTTCACAATGGACGAAGGTTTATCCAAAGCAGTATTAACAATATTTAAACGACTTTATGATGCGGGTCTAATTTATCGAGCCGAACGAATTATTAACTGGTGTCCGCGTTGCTTAACTGCGCTATCTGACATCGAAGTAGAACATCAAGAAATTGATGGTGAATTTGTTCAAATTCGCTATGGCGAAGAGTCCGGAAATCACATCTGGATTGCAACAACCCGCCCCGAAACCATGCTTGGCGATGGCGCAGTTGCAGTTAATCCAAACGACGATCGATACAAACACATGATTGGCACTGAAGTCATGTTGCCGTATGTAAATCGATTGATTCCGATCATTGCTGACGAATTAGTTGATCCAGAATTTGGAACTGGCGCGGTAAAAGTTACTGCCGCACATGATCCAAATGACTTTGAGATGGCAATGCGTCATAACGTGCCGATGGTTGTAATCATGAATGAACATGGCGTCATGGCCGGAACTAACACGCAATTTGATGGCATGGATCGTTTCGAAGCCCGAAAAGCAGTTGTTGAACAATTACGAGCTGATGGTCGAATCGGTTGGGAAAAGCGACCATATAAACATTCAGTTGGCCATTGCCAGCGTTGCACAACGATTGTGGAACCACGTTTATCAATGCAGTGGTTCGTAAAAGTTGCCCCACTAGCAAAAGCTGCAGGAGATGCGGTGCGAAATGGAAAAGTAAAAATTGAACCTGCGGAATTGGCGCCACGTTATTTTGAGTGGGTCGACAATATGCATGATTGGTGTATTTCGCGGCAGCTTTGGTGGGGCCATCGAATTCCAGTTTGGTACGGACCTAATGGCGAAACAATTGTCGTTGGACCAGATGAGGTTGCGCCTGCGGGATACAAACAAGATGAAGATGTTCTAGATACCTGGTTCTCTTCTGCGCTTTGGCCATTTTCAACTTTGGGTTGGCCAGAAAATACCGATGATTTAAAGAAGTTCTACCCAACCAGCGTTTTAGTAACCGGTTATGACATTTTATTTTTCTGGGTTGCGCGCATGATGTTATTTGGCCTTTTTGCAATGGACGGCGTCCAGCCATTTCACACGATCGCGCTTCACGGATTGGTGCGTGACAAATTTGGTAAAAAGATGAGTAAATCGCGCGGCAACACAATTGATCCATTGGAATTCATGGATAAATATGGTGCCGATGCGCTTCGTTTTACATTAGCGCGCGGTGCAAACCCTGGAACCGATCAAGCATTGGCCGAAGAGTGGGTGGGAGGCGCTCGCAATTTTGCAACAAAACTTTGGAATGCCACTCGTTTTGCGCAATTGAATGGCGCAACAACTGAAGGTCCGCTGCCAACCGATTTAAATGTAATTGATCGCTGGATTTTAAGTCGCTTAAATGAAACTTTGCGCGATGCCGATAATTATTTCGAAGAGTTCGAATTCGCTAAAGCATGCGAACTGATTTACCACTTTGCTTGGGATGATTTATGCGACTGGTATTTAGAATTGAGCAAAGACGGACTTTCAAAAGGTAACGCAGCAACTACCCAACGAGTTCTTGGATTTGTCTTAGATCAACTATTTAGATTGTTGCATCCAGTGATGCCGTTCTTAACTGAAACCTTATGGACATCATTAACGGGCGGCGAGTCTTTGGTTATCGCGAGCTGGCCAGAATTTGAT